>JABLTI010000073.1 GCA_013166835.1 Promethearchaeati archaeon
CTTCATTGCATCTTTATACCAGACAAGATTCACTTCCCAACCCATTACATCTTTCATGGCATATACAAGGTCGCGATCACAAGTTGATCCTGAAAATTGAACTACTATTACTCGCATTGGCATTTTGTCTTCACCATAATTTCAAAGCAAGCTTATTTTACTATCTTGATTGAACAAACATGTGCAACCGGATTGTAAATCCGAAGTTCATTAACCATATTCCAGCAGATGTCTTCTGCATCTTTCTCATTTTTTGCTTCTAAAATGACTTTCAAAATTTTCCCGCTACGAACAGAAGAAACCATGTCATAACCATGTTTAATCATTAGGTCACGCATAATTGTTTCTCCCTCAGGATCACGCGCGTTCTTTTTCCCCTCTATAATTACTTCAGCGTTAAATTTTGGCATAATTTTAAAACCGCCTAAGATTCTTCGAGTGGTTTTGTTTCCACAAGTTGCGATGAGTTAAAAATGTTGCTTATTACATTGTAAAATAAAAAAATGTTTTTAAAAAAGAAAAAAGATGATGAAAGAGATTAATTCTCTTTCGACTTAACAAAATTACCAGCATCTGCCATGATATAAATAGAACCCTCAGGATTCTCTGCTAAAAAGGCATTAACATAATTTCGTAGGGTTTCTTGTAGTGTTCCTTCGATCTCAATTGGATTAATTCTGAAGACTTCTTTTAGCTCTTTATGATCCATTTCAGTAATCATGTCAATTTGGTTATCCTTTAGTATTCGTAACAAATCAACTGGTTTTTGGTTACCAATTCTAAATGTCTCTTCACTGCACTTATTTGCTACGACCCAGGAAAGAGCTTCATCGAGATCCATCTCTTTGATTGCTATCATAGTATCATGATATGCTTGATTACCAACTCCGTCCTGTGCTTTTGCAAGAAGTAAAATTTTACCCCCTTTCTTTGCAGCATTCCAAGCAGCATGTACGCCTTTTCCTGCCTGGTATAAATTCAAACCAAGTTCGCCTGTAGTAACAATAACTAAATCAGCTGGCTTGTTAACTTCAATAATTCTTAACGGTTTCAATAATCCTCCAGCCATTTCATGAAGAGAAATAATATTGCCAGCGTTTAACAAAGCAATCTTCTTTTCGTGAAGTATCGCATCAATACAAAAGACAGCTTTGGTCTTCATTACAATTTGAACCATTTCCTTCATGTCTTGAATAACTGGGTTTCCTTCGGTATTTCCTAATCGGCATTCAGCTTTAAATCCTGTTTCAATGGTGAAAGCTTTAGGATGATTCCTACTGATTGTTTTTCTTCCAGCAATTCCCGGGAAGAAAGATTTCACAGTTCCCGCGACACCAGCAAAATAGTGGTATTCAGAATCTGTCAAAGCTATAATCAAACATGATTCTAAAGCAAGTTCATTAAGAATAATAGGAGTCCCTCTACTTGAGGTGCCAATTTGCTTTACTCCTTCATCACAATTATGCACAACTACATGATCCTTGTATTTGTTCCAAATTATTGTTCCCAAAATTTTTCTTTCAACTTCTTTCGGAGTTGGTGGACGATGAGTGCCACAAGCTACTAATATTTTCAAATCTTCAGCTGCAACTCCATACTCAATTATCTTTGGAAAGAGAATTGGTAAAAGAATTCGAGTATGTATGTTTGGTCTTGTGTTATCATCTACTAAGATGATTACAGCCTTCCCCTTTGAGTAATTCTTCTTAATTATTTCTTCGAGTGGTGGGCTGTCAATTGTTTTTTCTAATACCTCGTAAAGTTTTTCCTTAATCTTAACAATTTCTGGAAAATCTCCTTTTATCTCGAGATACTTAGCTTTAGCATTCTTTGGAATGAAATCATTGATTTCATTTTCTCCATAATCGATAGGGGTATCCATATATTCTGCCATTTAGTACCATCCAATGGTTTATACTTGAGTTTAAAACTTTGAATTAGTTAATTATTATGTCTTTTGATAATTTTTATTTGAAATTTTATGCCCTTTTGCTATAAAATTTTTAAACTCAGTTACAAAGTATTTACTACTTGCTATATATAACTAATTATTGTATTAGCTTTCATAAAAGAGAAGATCTTGATGAGTACACTAAAATTATGTTCTGTTTCTGAGATCCCTGATAATGATGTTAAAACCTTTAAGATTGAAAATAAGGATATTGCTGTTTTCAAAGTTGAGGGAGAATTTTACGCAATAGATAGATTATGCACACATCTCAGGGGAAATTTAGCTAAAGGAAAACTTGATGGCAAAACAATTAAATGTCCATTACATGGGTCAGTCTTCAGTTTGAAGACAGGTGAACTTCTTAGTCCTCCTGGTACTGTTGCTGGATGGTTTAAAAAAGCTAAAAATACCCATATTTACAAGACATCTGTGAAAGATGATTTTCTGTATGTAGAGATCAAAGAGTAAATTCTTGGTAGTTCAAGAATTCTCTGTATACTTTTTTTCACTTGAGTTTTCAGTTATTTTTGAGACCAGAGACCAAGGATATTTCCACTATTATCTTCAAAGACAGCATAGAATCCATAATCGTTTCCAATTTCTGTTTTCTCTTGGATAGTCTTCCCACCATTTTTAATGATTATTTCTAGAGTTTTTGGAATGTCTTCAACTTGAATATTCAAGTTGATTTCTCCTTTTGCTATTTTTTCTGATTCTTGGAGTGCTCCTCCAACGCCTTCTTCACCACTTTTAAAGAATGCATACCCTGGGAAACCTGTTTCAATTTGAATTTCCCACTTGAAAACACTTTCATAAAATTTTTTAGCCTTTTTGATGTCTTTACAAGGAATTTCTATATGTATTATCTTATTTTCCATACAAATCAACTCACAAATAATACATGACAACAATATTATTTTCTGTTTATATTTTTTCCACTTAATTTCGTAAGATAATTTATTTCTGAATTTTCGGATGTACACAATTCTTAAACTGTTGCAAGAGATTGTTTAAATCATTTTATCACTTATAAATAATTAGAAATTATATTGAGGTTCGATAATTAAATATGTTAATCAAGAAAAGAAATCCTATAAGCATCACATTGTTACTAATCATATTAACTGTCTTTGCAGTTAATCCCTATCTTAAAGTAGATGGAGCTGCATTCATAGGATTTAATGCAGGATTCAATGAAATTACAGTCACAACCCAAAGGATGACCTTAAAAGCTCTCGATTATAAACCTGATTTTGCTTGGTGGTATGATAATACAAGCATAACAGATGAAAAATATCGGTTGAGTTTCACGAAAATACAAGAATATTTTGGGACTGATGACTATCTCAACAATAGTGGTGAACTTGGTGGGATAAGTTATGATCTATTAGCGAATGATTGGGACTATGAGATTATTGAAAATCCATTTAATATTATAATTAATTTAACACTTTCAGGGTTAGCAAATAATGTTATAATTCAATTTCTCGTTCATATCACTGAACTTGAAGTACCTATTGACAATACAACTGCATTCTTGCACCCTTTTACTGAAGCAGAAATTACAATCATTATTAAGAATTGGAAATTTACTTCTGGAGCTGAGGGTTTAGCTTTAAAATCTGAGGTTTTTGAATCTATGGACCTTTATTCTGTTGATATTGTGAATTATACGTATATACCTTATGACAACGTCGAAGGATTTCAAATATTAAGTGATTCTGGGTATGATTCGGAAAAAGCTCTTGTATATTGGGTTGGAAGTGCTAATTACTATAATGATTCAAGCTTATATGATTCCAACGTAATTGGGAGTTCATACTTTAATGAAACCAATGATCCTCCGGGAGAAGATAAAATTCATCCTTGGTTTTCATATCCGAAAATCAATGATTCATTAACAATAAATCATGTATGTGTTTTTGGAATCTATGAACAAGAACCACCATACACATATGTTTTTGGGAGTTTAATTATTCCCATAATTGGCTCTATTCTAATTGTTAATGTACTTGTGATTGTTTTCAGGAAAAAATCCTGGAAATAATCCTTTATCTTCTCTGTGCTTATTTCCACTATCCTTTTTAGTAAGTTAACAATTATGATATTAGGTGTTTGAAAATAGGGTAAACCCTATTGTTATAATTGGGGATATCAGATGAAGAAATCACAAATTATTGGTCTTGTACTTTTATCAACTTTCATTTTGATTCAAGTTTCCCTGCCAGCAATTTGTTTTGAGAATAATTATCCTGAATCACCATCTTTTGTAAGTAATCTTCCCCCTAATTCTAATGAACTAATGCTACATTCTAATGGTGACTACATTATCTTTCATAACATGGAAGTGAAGATACAGTTAGATTATTCACTACATATAGAATCAACACTAGTAATTGAGAATAGTGAAAACGTAACCATTGATTACTTCCAGTATGTAATTAATGATTCCATTAGCAATGCATTCGTTTCTGATCCTATAGGTTCTCTAGAATTTTCTTGGAATATATTTGAAGATTCTAGTGTCCTCAATATAACAATGAGGTATCCTTTACTTGAGGATCAAAAGTATGTAATAACAATTACTTACTTTCTAACCGATTTGCAACCCTTCTTCGTTGAAGAACCTTCTGAATTTTATACTCTTGAATATGCCATTTTCCATTATTTAACTACTCAGAAGTTTGATTTAGAAATTTCTCTTCCATTAGGCTATGGTTTGATTACAGGTGAATCCCCACGACCAACTTATCCTATACCCGAACGAGTTTTCACAGAAGATAATATTGTGAAAATTTCTTGGACATCGTTGAATATTCTCCCTAAATATGAGTATTTGTATACTATTAGGTTCGAAGAAATAGGAGTAACTTTCTCAATTCCTACACCCCAATCGTATACTTACATCTATATTATACTTGCTTTCCTCGGGGGAGCAGCAGTAAGTACGCTTGTGTTCTTCTTAATTATTAAACGAAAATATCATCCTGTAAAATCTGAGCTTGTTAGCTCATTATTATCTGATTCAGAACAAGCAGTCATAAAAGCTATAAATGATGAAGGCGGGGTGGCGATACAGCGTCGAATTTGTGAACGCACTGGGTATTCAAAGTCAAAAGTTTCTCAAATCTTGCTGAAACTTGAAGAAAAGAACGTCTTAAAACGGGAACGATGGGGGCGAACAAACAAAGTATCTATTACAAATCCCTCTTTTCTCAACATAGAACTCGAGGGTAATGCCACTGCTCAAAAAAACAAGGACTTCAATGATTAAACACTTTTTGAACCTATATTGAACCTTACTTGAACCATTGTTAAAGATTGTTTAAAATAAACTTCATTCTATATACATATTAGCATACATTAACTCAGATCCTTGGGAATTGAGAATCAAATTCTCAATCTTGAATTTGTGTTTATGTCTTAAAAAAAATCTTATAGCAAAATTATGAGGATTAAAAATGAAAACAAAAATAAAATTAATGATTGGTATTTCACTAATAGCGTTATTCTTCTTACCTGCTTTTACCAATTATGCATCTGCAAAAAGTGATGAAATTTCACTTAAAGAAGGCCAAGATGCCATTACAATCTCAACTAATTTTATTACTTTGAAATTAGTCGATGGTAAGCCACACTTCATTTGGTGGTATGGGAATCAAAGCACTTCAGATGAAATGTATAATGTTCAATTCACAAAAATACATGAGTATTTTGGCGCTGATGACACTCTAGACAATTGTGGAGAGCTAGGTGGTAAATCTTACAATTTAGTTACAAGTAATTGGGCTTCTGAAATCGTGGAAGACGATACATCAGTAACTGTTACCTTAACATTATCAGGTTTGGTAAATGATGCTGAATTACAATTCATAATTCATGTCTATGAAGCTAATCAACCCGTTGAAGGCACAGATCAAATTATTGACGCTCTCGCAGAAGTAAAATTTGACATCGTTGTTAAAGATTGGGTTTTCAGTGAAGGAGCTGCTGGGTTAGCAGTTAAATCTCAAGTCTTGGAATCTCAACTAAGAAACACAGTTCGTATACGAAATGGTACTGTTGCTGAAAATGGTAATACTACAAGAACTATGCAATTTGAAAGTGGCGAATACGGTAATAAGAAAGTCGCTTTTTATGAATGGGCAATTTTTGCTGATGTTTATGATGGAGCAAGTAAGATCTCAACAATTGATGTGGGAGAAGCATATCTTGATGAGTGCGCTCAAGGCGAAGGTCCAGGAATACCAGGAATGATTCACTTCTGGCTAACATATCCAAATTATGGTGATTCATATACCTTAAAACATGACCCATCAATAGGGATTTTTCCAGACGCGTTTATCGTTCCCCTCTACTTATTCTCAATAATTAGTGGGATAATTGCGACAGTTGCAATAGTGACTATCGTACGAAAACGAAAAACATAAATTTCTTCGGATGTGATTTTGGTTTATTCCAAAATCACTCATCCTTATTATTCCACAGAAATTAACCAAATCGATATTATTATAATATTGTTTAATCATTCACTAGGTGTGCTAACAACATGTCTTCACGTAAAATCAAACTACTCATTATTCTCTCCATAATTTCATTTATGTCTTCAAATCTGATTAATTCTCATTATGCGGAATCAAGAGCACAAGTAACCAGTAATGATTTTTCACCACTAGTGAATACTGTCTCTTTTCTTAATCCGACATCAATTGAAAACGAAACCTTGCTAGCACACAATATGAAAGTAAACATAAATTCTGATAATTCACTCAAAGTCACCTCAACTTTTGTTCTAACAAACAATAATAGTCAACCATTAGCTTTTTTTGCTGTTGAAATAAGCAAAAATATTACCTCTGTATTTTCATTTGATCCTATCGGTTCTTTGAGTTTTTCATGGATTCTTAACCAATCAACAGGAAGCTTGATTAATGTTACAATGCGTTATCCTTTGTTTCCGAGTGAAATCTATGTGTTCTCTATTTCATATCAAATTGATAATGTAATCTATTTTGTTCAGGAACCCATAGAATATTACGGATTAGATTTTGAAACCATTCATCCTCGGTCTACTGAAGTCTTCGATTTAGAAATGTGTTTGCCTGGTGAAAGTGATCTTCTTGATCAAAGTCCACCAGAACCAGTCTATCCTCGACCAGATAGAGTCTTTGAAGAAGATAATATTGTAAAAATAAATTGGATCTTAGAAGATAGAGATTTGGATGATAATGATGTTTTCCTTATCAGATTTGTTGTAAAAACAACTGCAATTAATCCCGGGTCTAATCTAAAACCATTATTCTATATCTTAACTTTATTAGCTGGAATAGTTTTAGGTTCTCTCACTTTGTTCTTGATTTATAAATTGAAATTTAAACCTGCTGAAAGTCTATTAGTCAGTTCTTTACTAACCAAAACTGAACAAGAAGTCATTAAGGCAATTAATCAAGATGATGGAGTTTCTACACAAAGAAGGATTTGTGAAAAAACAGGCTATTCAAAATCTAAGGTGTCTCAAATACTTCTCAAACTTGAACAAAGAAATGTCCTCGTTCGGGAACGTTGGGGAAGAACCAATAAAGTAACAATTACCGCTCCAACCTTCAAATCCATCGGAGTTTCTGAAGAGAAAACTGAATGAATTGCTAATAGTTGTTTATTCATTATTTATATCAATAATCTTTTTTATATTCAATAGAACTATTACTTAGAAATTAGACTATGGTTTGACTATAGATGAGTGAGAAAAAACAATTCTCTATTATTTCAGGTGCTGAACCTTTTCGCTTGAAAGCTAAAGGTCCGAAAGTTCTTCTTATCCATGGTTTTACCGCAACACCAACTGAAGTAAGACCTATTGGAGATTATCTACACAAGAAAAAATGTGATATTTACTCAATTTTGATACCTGGTCATGGAACCACTCCAGAGGATTTACAAACAAAGAAGGTAGCAGATTGGCAGAATTCAATAACCGAGATTTTTGCTGAAAATAATGGCTTTGATTTTGTAATAGGATTTTCTATGGGTGCTTTACTTGCTGCTCAAGCAGCTATTGATTTTGAAAATCAACTAAAGGGATTAGTTTTGATCTCAACTTTTCTAAAAATCAAACCAAAAATTCTCTCTCGAGTTGCTTTTCTTTTTCCAGTAATGAAATACTTAAAACCATACTTCTCTAAAAGTGATGAAACTGCACAATTCTTCAAAGATAATAATCTCATCAGCTATCTCAAATATCCTATGAGTGCTGTTCATGAGATAGTGAAACTCTCAAAATACACTCAAAGAAAAGTTTTATCTAAAATTATGGTTCCAACTTTAATAATCCAGGGAGAAAAAGATGACCGCGTAGATTCTGAAGGTTACAAAATACTTCAGAAATTGATTCCCGCAGAAGATAAAGAATTAGTACTTCTTCCTGATTCTCAACATATCGTTTCGGTTGGGCCTGATAAGGAATTATTGTTCAAATCCATTCATCAATTTATAAAAAAGAGAAAATAATTTTTTCACTTTTTCCAATCAATAATCTTAGAAAGACTTAAGTTCAAAATAAAATCCAATTGACATAGACATTCAATGCCAAAGATGCTCATTTAATGAGGTAAATGTATTGAGTAAAAAAGCTACAACTGGTTCTGAAGTAGATACAGAACCTGAGGTGAAGGATTTGGATGAAAAAGGTGCAACTTACAAGAAATCAGGAGTAGATATTGTTGAAGAAGGAGAAGTAATTGAAGAAATCTGGAAATTGCTGCCAAAAACTTTCAAATTAAATCCAAAAGCCAAATTTTTACCCGCGATGTCTCATTATGGTGGAATTGTAGATATTGGTATACCTGACAAATACTTAGTAGTTACAGTTGATGGTGTTGGGTCAAAGGTTCTCATTGCTGAAATGCTCGAAAAATTCGATACTGTAGGCATTGATTGTATAGCTATGAATGTAAATGATTTGATCTGTGTTGGAGCTGAACCTCTTGTTTTTGTGGATTATTTTGCTATCGAACAACCTGATACTATCATGGCAAATCAAATAGCAAGGGGATTAGTTGAAGGAGCAATCCAATCAAAAATAGCAGTAGTAGGTGGAGAAACTGCTACTTTACCAGACATCATCCGGGGCCATAATGGCAAAGGATTTGATTTAGCTGGAACTGCAATAGGTTTAGTTGAGAAAAAGAAACTTATTCTTGGTGATAAAATTAAACTGGGAGATATTATCTATGGTATTGAGAGTAACGGATTACATTCAAATGGTTACTCATTAGCAAGGAGCGTCTTATTAGAGAAACATACCGTAAATGATGTTGTTGATGGATTACATCTCGGTGAAGAATTAATCAAACCCACTTTGATTTATGTTCAAGAAGTTCTTGAGATGATCAATAAAGCTGAAATTCATGGCTTAGCTAATATCACTGGTGGATCTTTCCTCAAATTAGCCCGATTAATGAGACAAGCAAAAACAACTATTGGTGTTAAGCTTGATTCATTACCTGAACCACTTCCACTTTTCAAATTAATTCAGAAAATGGGTAATGTTTCAGTAAAAGAAATGTACAAGACATTCAATATGGGCATAGGTTTTTGTGTTATTGCTCCAGAATTAGAGGAAACAACACTTAAAGAAATTTGTAAGAAACATGGGAAGAAGCTATTTAGAATTGGGTCAATTATAGATGAGAAGAAGATAATTTTAGAATTACCTTCAGAAACGATCGAGTATCCCACTGATAAGTACTAAAGATCTTCTAGCTCTTCTTTCTTTATATTTCCATTATGAAATGCAGTTGCAACTAATGCTCCCTTAATGCCTTTTTCCTTTAAGACAATCAAGTCCTGTATACTACGCACTCCTCCTCCTGTGATTATAGGAATTGTAGAAACATTCTCCACAATTTCTAATAAAGAATCATTTAGTGGTCCTGTTTGACTCCCTACTTTTTGCAGCTCTAGAACAATAATTGCTTTTAATCCTAATCTTCCAGCAATTTCAGCGATTTCAGTGGGTTTAATCTTGCGTATTTCTTCACTCTTAGCGAGTAACTCCCCACCTTTAAAATCGACACTCAAGATAATTTTCTGGGAATTAAATTCTGATGCTGCCTTTTCTAAAACCTCTAAAGAACTCAGTGTTTCAGTGCCAATAATAACCTGGTCAACCCCCCAACCAAGTATTTCCTCTATATCCTCTAGTTGCTTACAACCAGCATCGATTGATATTTTGTAGTTAGATGTCTCTACTAGTTCAATGATACTATCCTTATTTCTCTTAGTATTATCTGTGGATTGAATTCTATCTAAATCTGCTATGTAAAACCAATCTAAAGTTAACTTTTCATAAAATGCATTGGCAACGCTAAGTAGTGCGGGATCATTTGATATAATGGAATCACTAAATGGTTGGTACTCGTTTCTACGACCACCTTTTCCTTGAACGACTTCGCCATTTAATAGATCCATTACAGGAATTACTTTCATGATTAATGTGAAAAAGCTTCAAGAATAAATAATCTTCTCCTTTTCTTAAAAAAAGTCTTTATTAATGAGGACGACTTGAACAATAGGTAATGTCAATTACATCATCAGTTGGAGATATGTGATTAATATGGATCGCATTAGATGTGGAATTTTTTCTGCAAAAACGAATGTTCCTTTTCGAGCTGGAAAACTTGCAGTTGAACGATCAACCAGTCAAGTTTTTGATACAAATCCCGCATTATGCTTAGTCTTTTTCTCTCCAAGATACTCCTCTCCAGATTTAGTTGATGGTATTGTTCAAGCAATCTCTCCGGAAGTTGTCGTTGGTTGTTCGACAAATGGTGAAATCGCTTCTGGTTATTGGAGAGAGAGTGTCATTGCAATAACCCTGTCAACTGATTTCATGAGGTTTGGCATAGCAACAGAAGCAAATGATAAACTAGCATCTGGGTCAAAAGAAGTCTATCAGCGATTCTATGAACGAGCCATTAAAGATCTGCGTGATAAGATGATTTTTCATAAATCAGAGATGACTGTTCCAGTTAATCCACAAAATATCACCCCTGATTTCGGTATGCTTTTTCTTCCGGGAACAGATACAGAACTTAATCCAAAAGCAAATGAAGTTGTCATTAATTTAAGAGAATTCTTGGGAGATATACCATTAATAGGTGGGGTGATAGGGGATGACTGCAATTATGAAACTGGTTATGTAATCTTCAAAGATGAATTTCTTGAGAATCATACCATTTTAATTCTTGGTCGCTCTGATTTAGAGTTTTCAATGGCTCAGAAACATGGGTATCATCCAAAGAAAGAATTTTCTGTAACAAGTTCAAAAGGAAACAATCTTTTAACATTAGATAATCGTCCTGCTTCTGAAGTTTATTTCGAAACTCTGAATTTACCAGTAGTTGAAATTTCGGATATGCGTGATGAGATTTGTGCGATTAATCCTCTTGCGATTAAAAACCCAGTTACAGAAAACTTGGAGATTCTCTTTCCAATGTCTCGAGGTAGAGATGCAACGGACTTAGTGGTTTCACAAACAATTCCAGAAGGTTCCAAGATATTAGTTACTGAAGCAGATATTGAGGAATCCAAAAAAGCTACTTTAGAATCAATAAAAGAAGCCTTTACCTCTGGACCCGTAAAGGATCCTCGAGTTGGAATTATCTTTTCTTGTGTCGGTCGTAGTACTTTTTATTTTGACCGAGCTTTAGCAGAAATTGAAGAAATAAGGAATCGATTCAAGTATACTGATATTGGTGGAGCTTATTTGTATGGCACAATTTGTGGTAAAAGTAACTGGATATCAGAAGGGACTTCCAGTACTTTACTAATAGGTAATAATCTAAGAGATAGAAGTAATGAATCGAAATGATTGTTTTTTGTTCTTATCCTACAATATTATCAGAGAAAGTGACAGTGTTATGCCATCCTTCTCTTCTCAGAATTTCATCAGACATTCTAAGTATTTTCAATTTCTTTTGCAAACACACAAATGTGTGAGGTAATTCACCAAGTAGCTCCCCCATTGCATGTGCATGCACTTTCTTCTCAGATTCTGTACTAAGAACGATTTTTTTCCCTCTTATTATCTCACACTTAGGATGCGTTATATGCGTTCCTTTCCCAAGCTTTGTTGAGGTAATTAATGTTTCAAGAATTCTAGTGTTACCAATAATAACCACCTCAAGTAAACCATCGTCAATTATTGCATTGGGTGCAACCATTTTCTTATTTCCAGCTCTTTGACCATTCCCTAGCATTACAGTCAAACACTTGCCATCTCTGATTACTCGTCCATCGTCAATGTCGATCCGTATGTGTCTTGGTCGATATGTTAAGATAGAACGAATCAGACCAATATTATAAATGATTTTCGTGCTTTTTCCGTGAACGATTTCTGAAAGGTAACCATCAATACCTGCTCCTGCTATTCCCATGCAATATCGATCCCCATTATTAATCTCCATACAATCTATTAACCGATGCCGCCTCTCTGTGAGCATTTCAATTATATCTTCGATTTTATTGGTTTGCCTTACATTGAAAGCATTATCATTCCCTCTTCCCGAAGGAATAATTCCTAACGTAGTCTTAAACCCTGTTTGACCAATACCAGTAAGAACCTCATTAACAGTCCCATCCCCTCCGTATGCGACTATTACATCATGATCATCAATAGATTCTTTGACAATACGAATAGCATCATTTCTTTCTTTAGTCCATTCAACTTCGAAATCTAAACCGGCCTTTTTGAGAGCCTTAACAACTTTTGGCCAAGCTTTTCTCGCTTTCCCACCATAGGTAGCTGGATTACAAATTATCTTCATACTTGTTTTTCTCCTGTTCTTTGAATCTCGAAACTATCCTTTAGGTAATATCTTGTAACGATTTTTAGTGTTTTCGCAGTTTAATCGTAAAAACATTCATTTTTTAGAATATGTGTCTATATGTCATTTAACAAAACTTATTTTAACATAAACGTTAACAAAAAGCGAGTAGTTAAGGAACAAGAAAAACGGACTCAGTTAATAAAATCAAATTTCCATCATTTATAAAAACATCCTCATGAGGAATGATTAAGTATATCTCAGGAGATATTGAGAAATGCCCATTGCTAGACAAGTTATGATATTAACAAAAGAGGGGTTATTACTTTTAGATTACAAGTTCAGAGTAGATGATGGAGATTTAATGGAAACAGATCCGGATCTTCTATCTGGTATGTTATCAGCAATCCTCGCGGTAGCTAAAGAAACAACAGGTGGGTTAGTACAAACCATCCATCAAGACAAATATAATGTGCTGATAAGCGAAGGTGAAAAAGTCTATGCTCTACTCTTTATTGATGAAGAGAGCAGAGAGCTTGATAACATAGCAAAGTTGATTGTCGGAAGATTTGAAGCAAAATACAAAGAAGAATTGAAGGAAATAGTCTCAGACGTTTCAGTATTCAAAACCTTCCTGAAGGACCTTGGAGAGATTTATGCTCAAATATTCAAGGTAGATGCAGAACTACTCTCAAAAATCATACCTGAAGTAACCAACATTAAAAACGTCTCTATCTTTGAAAAACCAATGAATCATCAAGTCTACACAGGTCCAAGAGATCCATTTGTAAGTGACTATGAACACTATTTCCAGGAATTTGCTGTGAAACTCATCGAAAGCCAAGCGGAATTTTCAGAGAAGACACTACAATTCCCAAATAGAACAATATTGGATTACGGAACAAGGGTCATAGTATTAGAAGATCTAGGTTCACACGTGCTAATGATAATAGGCGAAAATGCAGACGATATATTAGCAAAAATAAAGAGAATAAGAAGGAAAGCAGGATTACAAGCTCTTAAAAGATAATAATTGATGACCAAAAGTTCAAGCACATAAATTTTATTCGCTATTTTTCACAAGTTTTAAAATACTTAAGAAATTAAACAAGGCAAAAACTAATTGGAGTTTTGGCAATGCGAGAAGACGTAAAGAAAATCTGGCCAGAAATAGAATGGATAAAAGATAAGACACTAAAAGAAAATGTCTACAAAACATGGGAATACGCATTAGAACAGAGCGTTTTAAGTGCAGAAGATTTAGAGAAAATAGAGCAGTAGTATCCATAGCAGTGGACTCAGCAAAAGTCATGCAGAAGTTCTTCGGAGAGAAACTACCAATAAAAATGGATCTACTAATTGCTGGAGCAATACTCATAGATGTTGGAAAACTATTGGAATACGTTCTAGAAGATGGGAAAGCAGTAGTAGGAAAAACAGGAAAACTATTACGACATCCATTCACAGGAGTAGGATTAGCAATGATGTTCGACATACCAGATGAAGTATGTCACATGATAGCAACACACTCAAAAGAAGGAGACCTAGGAAAAAGAACAGTAGAAGGAATAATAGTACATCACGCAGACTTTATCAGCTATGAACCATTCAAAGCAGATACACTTCGGTTGTAAAAGAAAGAGAGTTAGAAACCATAATCTTAACAAACGAAAGATTCAAAAAGAAAAAAGAAAGGAAAACCTAATGCTGAATAATGTGGGCGGTTGATCTAGCCTGGCATGATACCTCCTTGACGTGGAGGAAGTCCCCGGTTCAAATCCGGGATCGCCCACCAATCTATTTCTCTAATCCTTCTATTTCTTTCAAGATTTTCGCATATACTTTTGCAGATAGTCTGAATGTTGTTGTTGTTATTAATTGCGCTAGTAATGTTTGGCTCTCTT
>JABLTI010000187.1 GCA_013166835.1 Promethearchaeati archaeon
TCTAGTGAATCAATAATTCCACCTGAGTTACATGAATCAAAAAAGAAGAATAGATCTACACCAGTTTCAAACTCTTCGAAATCATCCTCAATTTCAGTTTCCTTATATTTGCTTCCGTAATACATTTTTAGATATTGTTGTCCAGAAGAGGTACCACCATGTCATGAAAAAATAAAGCACACGCAATCTCCAGAACCTGTGGTAGTAGCTAATGATTGTATCGCAGATCTAACGTTTGACTCAGTAGCTTTACCATCATATTTGGGATAATTTTCTTCATGTTTATCACCGTAGACTTCGCTTATATATCCTAAATCATCAAGTTGATTATACCATTCTGTGGCATCTTCATCACAATACTTTAAATCAGAACCAAAAAAATAATCTGATATTCCGACAATAATAGAATACCTTCTACCCATTATAATGTTATGTGTACCACAAGTTGAAATTAATTTTGAGGAGTCTATATAAGGATCTCTTATTGCTGTTAATTTTGTTGGAGTATTTTCAATTTGTATATAATAATACCCATTCCCTTGAGAGGTAGTAGAACCTAGAAGTTCCGAATTATGATAGACTCTTACTAAAGCACCTGAAATAGTGTTATCTTGTGTATCTTTGACAAAACCATTTACATAGCCATATAAGTTAAAATCATTTCTACCTCCACCTGTAACTGTTTTAATGTCTGTCTCATATCCAGTTTTACTTGCAAATAAGAAGTAAGGTGAATAACCAGACAAAGTAGCAGAAAATGAGTAGTACCCATTTGAACTTGTAGTATCAGATCCTAGTATGTTTAACAAAGAATCCATTAAATAAACTGATGCACCAGATATTGCATTATTCGATTTATCTTTTACATAACCACTAAAGGTTTCAGCGCCTTTAACATGTGTTAAAGTCATTGTTCCAATAAAAATAGCTAATAGAACAAAGAACATAAAATTTCTATTTACATTTCTTTTCAATAAAGTAACCTCCTATTTCCTTTCCAGTTCAAAAGAACTGTCAGATTAACATACACAACAAATCTTAAATATAATTTAGAAATTTGTCGTAAAATATTCGAAAAAAAAATTTGTCTCGAAAATTATTGAATATATTTCTCAATATAAAAACTGGTGCGGGGGGCACGAGTGGAACGCATAAGAATTATCTAGGAAAAGAATCTTCCATGAAACTCGATAATAACTCCTATTTCTGTAAATCACCAAAAACAAAATAGAGTAACTCATCGAAATCACGTAATTCAGATTCATAATAGATGTCTGGTTGAACTTTCACTTCTTCACAAGCGTTTCCCTTACTATCAAAACCTAGTGCTGAAAAGAATCTAATAACAATTTTAGAATTAGGTAGAACATAAAACGTTGGACCTGAACAAACACCTTCACCCTTATTTGGTGTTCCATATACTTTAGCAAAACTAGTATCTTTGCAGAAAAGTGTGAATGATGTTGCTGCTGAATAAGTTTTATGATCAACAAGAACAGATATTTTAGCTTTGAAGTTTATTTCGCCTAATGGTTCAGCTAATATTGAAAGATCATAAACTGTATAATCATCAGATAATACTGCTGAAAGAGAGCTATTTATTACATCTTTACTAATTTCATTTTCACGCTTCCAATCTTTTCTAAACATATTTACATATTTTCCATTTCTGTAAGCAGCATATTGTTTTGAGACAAGTTTTTTCTTAGTTAATGGTGCAACAATATTTGCCACCCAAACATCAGGATCCCCTCCGCTATTTCCTCTAATGTCAATTATTAAGTGATTAAAATCCCGAACTTTCTTGAAAAAAGCATATAGATATTCAGTTGTTTCTTTATCATAATTCTCTGGTTCGAAATTTCCAAAACGAATATAGGCAATTTTTTGCCTAGCCCAAATCTTTGTTGTGAAGATTTCAGAGGGATAGTTTGAAATTGAGGGAAGATTGTATTCTGTAGAAGTATCAAAGGTAACTTCCTTAATTTCACCTTTTCTTGTTTTTAGTGTGAATTTAGCATCTTGACCGAACATTTTTGGATCAATATATAATTGATAAGGTTTCTTTCGCTTGGTATCCCAGTATAGGTAGTCTTTCTCATATGTTCCTTTGATTGTTTCATCTATAGGTGTGCTATTAACTGCTGTAATAACACTGCCAAAGCCATATTTTTCCTCCCAATTACCAACACCAGCAAGAAGTAAATATTTACCTTTTGAGTAGAGAATTAATGTTTCATAATCAAGATGATTTCTTTCAGTGTAGTATTCTTGCATGATTGGTTTCCAATATTCATCTGTTTCTTGTAATTTATCAGAAAAGATTTTTCTAATTGTTGCAAATTTTGGAAGATATAATTGTTTAAAACTTTCATTTTGATAGAAATAATCAAGTGATAATTGAATAGATGTATGTGAGTCTTGTAAAGCAACAACTGCATCATAAAAAATCGATAGGTACTCCTTTACGTCTTTAGCTTCTTCTAACCTTTTAAGATAGTTATCCTTCAAGTCTAGCCAATTGTATCCTAACATACGTTCTTTAACTTGAAAATACGGATAATTCTCTTTCATGAGATTATAGAAGCTATTGAAATCATCTAACCAATCTTCTTTAATCATATCTTTTGGATTAATATCATTAAATTTAATAAGCAAATCAATTTCTTGTTCTAAGTCCAAAAATAACTCCTCAGATGATGGAGGTTTAAATTAAATAAACAGTTTTTTATCACTCTAAAATTTCACGAAGTAAATTAGAAAGAACTGGTGCGGGGGGCACGATTTGAACGCACGGACTTCTGCAAGATTGGCGTCTGAAGCCAACGCCTTTGACCTAACTAGGCAACCCCCGCAAGTGTGTAACTATCTGTTTAGTTGATTTTCTTAAGGAACTTTTAAGATTTACCTTTGAGCAGATATTTTAAGAAGAAAACATGTGAGAAATATGGTCCGAAAAGTTGGGTATTTAACAATTGATGATTCTCCTACGGCAGATTTTCGAAACAAAGTGAAACATCTTGTTTCCAAAGAAATCGCAGCAATCTTCTTTTGCAGAGGTGATCGTCTCGTGAAAAGATCTGAAGATGCAATTTTTGCTATTAAACAGGGATTTATTTTGGGCAATCATTCCTATGATCATCCGCAATTCTCTGAAATTCCTCTTAAAGAGTGTTTCAATCAAATAAAGCAAACAGATGAAATACTGGAGAGAATCTATGAAGAAGCAGGAGTTAAAAGACCAGGAAAGCTATTTCGGTTTCCTTACGGAGATAAAGGGTCAGGGTTGGATGCTGAACACGGCTGGCCAGATGATAAGGATACACGATTGTTTATGCAAGGCATTCAGAATTATCTGAAGAGATTAGGATATGCTCAACCTATTTTTGAAAATATTTCTTACAAATGGTACAATGATGCTGGTTTAGCGAAAGACTTTGATATGTATTGGACTTACTATAGCTTTGATTGTGAAGTTGCAGAATACCGAGAATCAGGAACAAAAAGTCCACATGGTTACTATCATCTCCGGACAATTATTGATCGAATGGATGAGGATGTCCCTGAAGGATGCCGGGGATTAAACTATAGAGGATCCAATGATATCATACTTGTGCATGATTATCCAGGTATCGAGGACATTTTTGTTCCCCTCATTAGAGCCTTTCTTAAGAAGGGAATCTACTTTAAACTTCCAATTTTCATTTGATGAATCAGTTGACTAGACTTTTTCTAACATTCTTTTTACTACTGCTAGATAAAACTGAGTTATTTTATAGAAGGACTCAAGGTTTAACCATTCATTATTTGCATGAACACCGCCACCATCTGGTCCGAAATCAAATGTCGGAATGCCTTCTCGAGAGAAATACCGTGCATCTGATGCTCCACCCATTTCAACTATTTGTGATGGTAAACCAAGTTCTTTCGAAACTTCTAGAACTGTGGCGATTAGCTTAGAATCTTTTGCTGTATTAACCATTCCTTGTCCTGGTTTGAATGTTAATTCGTATTGTTTTTCTCCAAA
>JABLTI010000188.1 GCA_013166835.1 Promethearchaeati archaeon
CAAAGAGAAGAGGAATATGTTAAGCGAGCAGGATTTGCTTTAATTGCTCGAGTAGCATGGAGTAATAAAACCAAAAGTGATGAAGAGATTTTGGAATTTCTACCTCTTATTATTAGAGAGGCAAATGATGAAAGAAATATAGTAAAAAAAGCAATTAATTGGGCTTTGCGACAGATCGGTAAAAGAAATCTATTTCTCAATAAAGAAGCAATCAAAACCGCTGAAGAAATTATGGAAATGGAATCTAAAAATGCAAAATGGATTGCTTCAGATGCTATAAGAGAATTAACTAGTGAAGCAATTTTGAAACGATTGAATAAACAATGAAATAGATCCAGAAGTTCATACTTCTCGAAAACCTTTTTTGTTTAGAGATTTGATTATAAAATGCGCGAACGATGATCGCTCTGGCCCTTCTGAAAAACATGATGAAGATTTTGAGTAGAAAGTTCGCGTATTCATTTTGTGTTCTAACTTTCACTAAATTATTATCAAAGTCATTTAGAAAATGAAAAAAAATAATCCAAAAAAATCACTTCTAGAACCAATGATTATTGATTATAGAATAGTTTATAAATAAATAGTATGCAACTATTTAATTTAGATTAAAACTGATTTTGTAATCAGTGGCAATCAATTATTGGAGAAAAATTTCGATGGATAAATCGAAGAAGAAAGCACCAAGTAAAAAGAAGCCAACTACAACTCAAAAACCAAAAAGTCCAAAAAAGACACAAAAGAAGAAGAAGTAGTTGTTTTCTTAAGAATTACGTTAATCGATTGTATGAAAATCGTGCAATAATATTTCAGGCTCCCATTTTATGGGAGCTTTTTATACCCATTTTTTTTGATGACAAATTATAAAAAGCAGATTTTAAATAGCTATTTAAAGTTTGCACCTCTGGTCCAGCCTGGTAAGACTCGACCCTCCCAAGGTCGGAACCCGGGTTCAAATCCCGGGAGGTGCACCAATTAATAAAAGGAAGTGAAAAAAATCATTTACTCTCTTGTTCTTCTTTCATTTTCTTCATTAACGCTCTACGGTATTTTCCATATTTCTTAGAATGCTCTATAGAAAATCTTGCGGGTGCAGGTGAAACTGCTTTTTCTTTGCACTTGGAACAAGTCTCTTGCAAAGTATATGTTCCACATTTCAAGCATTTATGAAGAGACATTTGCTTAATCACCAATCTGTTTTTGATTAGTTTATTTCTTTCTTGTAAATGCGAAAGATCCATTATGACGTTCAACTATATCTTCTATTCTTTCTAAAGCATTTTCAAGAGTTCTTTCTGCAATTTTGTAATCCTCTGATTGAACTTCAAGTGCATATCTGGGACTTCCCTCAGTATAAATAATGACGCTGGAGTTTTTCTCACGAACATTATCTGTACCAGCAACTAAAGCTTCGCGTAAATGAACAACTCCATCTCCGCCTGGAATAGAAATTTCAACTGTACCTTTTATTTCCACAGTTGCAGCTACAATATTTTCAGAGGTAATTTTTCGGATGACTTTTGCCCAGTTCTCTTCAATGCCTATACTTGTAAGGTCCTTGAGAGTAGCAGTTGAAGCAAATTCCAAACCATAGTATAACAATTCATGATGTGTTTCTAAAATATCTATAATGTCATCCGCGTTTTTGCGATCCGCTTCAGGCATTTTATCAACAATCATTTTGAATAAAGTTGCAGCTGTTTGGCCACGCTTGGCTTCCAAAAGCTTCAATTTCTTCATTTGCTCGGGAACACGTTTAATACTAAGATCAATTTGTCTTTTTGAGGGATCAATACGTAAAACTTTTGCGACGATCCGCTGTCCTTCTCGAACATGAACTCTTATGTTTTTAACCCATGTTCTTGAGAGTTCCGAAATATGAACATAAGCTCGCGTATCACCATACTCATCTAGGGAAACATAGGCACCATGCCCCATAACTTCTCTAACGGTAGCTACTACTAGTTCATTTCTTAAAGGTAAACCAGCGTAGGTTTCTTCTACGTCTTTATCCGGATCAAACAAATCATCTTCTAGTCTACTTTCTTTTGTTGATGGTCTTCTTGACATTGTATTTTTTCACTTCCTAAGTTCTTAACAAAAAGAGTTAAGATAAAAAATCTTCTATCAGAACGCTACAATTTTTCATTAATAAAAGTAATCATTTTCTAAATTTACTCATATTTCACATTTGTTGAATCTAATTATTCAGATTACATTTATTTAGCTCAAGAATTTATATAATTAGAAATCCAAATAAAACTAAAAAAGAAGTATTGCGAACAATTAATTCAACAGAGGATAAGCAATGGAAGAAGAAAATCGAATTCTCAAAGTATTGGATAGTCCAAATGCAATGGAAACTAAGGAACCAAAAGAAGAAAAGGAAGAGAAAAAGCCATTGAAAAGAATACTGACTCTTGATTTTCTCAGAGGATTATGTATTTTTCTTATGATACCCGGACATCAATTACGATCAACATACAATCTTGAGTGGATAATATACTCTGAGGGATTTGGAGACAAACCAGGTATAATAATGGTCATTGCTAGTGCTTATGCAATACTTGCTACTTTTACAAGTGCTTTTCTTTTGATTAGTATAATTGTAAATGTCTATACAGCAGAAAAAAGAATGGAAAGAGGAGAACATCCTAACAAAATTATGATGAAACAAGTGATTACGGGATTCATCATAGTGGTCTATGGATATTTATTCGAAATGATATTACATCCAGTTGGTTTACTTGGAAAAACGGTTTTACTTAGCGATGATAATCCTGTACTCTATATGTTGAAACGCTCCTTTGATTTTGGAACACTACATGTAATTGGCTGGAGTATTATTTTAGTAGGTTTATTGCATTATTTCTTAGTCTTAAGACCAAAATCACAAGGAAAAGAAAAAAACATAAGAGCATTTTCAATTTATATCGCTTTAATAATCGTAATTATTGTATCATCTCCATTTCTTTCACAGGCAATATTCAATAATTTCAATGAATTTCCAGGAGTGCATTTGAGCGATAGACAGTTTGATTGGCCACCTACGGGTGCCGGTGATTTCTTTCTAAGACAATTTTTGGCTTTTCTAGTTGGACAGTACATGCCTATGTTCCCATTTTTCGCGGTATCTTTGATGGGGGCGGTAATCGGAATGGGATTATCACAAAAGAAACCAGATAGAAGAATGCCATTATTTATCTTCTTAACTGGGTTAGCTCTTCTACCAATTGATGTAACAATGATAATTATAGGAATTATGAAAGAAGATTATACGTTCATGCATATGGGACAAGGCGCACAAATATTTTTCATCTCAACTTTCGGGCAACTAAGCATTTTGAGTTTAAGTTTATGGTTAGTAGAATTCAAAGGGAAAACGAGAAGGTTTGTGAAGATAAGTCGCTACTGGAGGAGATACGGAGCAATATCATTAACGATATTTTCATTAGAAATTATAGCAGTTATTCCAAGATATTTAGTTCAAATGATAACGGGGTGGAATGTAGCATCAGAAGCAGCAGAAGGAGCATTTGACGCAACTTTATGGCAAGCAGCTATAACGATCGTTTTCGTTATGATATTCTGGGAAGGATTAATTCGATTATGGGAACAAGTTAATTTTGTTGGAACGTTTGAGTGGGTAAATGCCAAATTACTGACAATAGGACAAAAAATTCCAGCAACAAGTAAGAGGCAAATAAAAGATATCATTTACTACATAGAACCAATTACTTTTGTACAATAGAAATAGAGAAAAAAGATTTAAAATGCATAATATTCTCGTAAATTGTAAAGAAGCAAATGATATTGGAGAATTAGTTATGACAAAAAGAGACCCAGAAGGTTTTCTAAAAACAGAATATCAAGAGCTAGTTGATAAAAATCTTGATTGGAAACACAAAACTTTGGAAAGCAGATCTGACCCAGAGTGTGTTGTTGAGGGTAAGAAAGTCATTATGATGTGTTCAAACAACTACTTGAACTTAAGTACACATCCACACGTAGTCAAGAAGGCA
>JABLTI010000189.1 GCA_013166835.1 Promethearchaeati archaeon
TGATGCAAATCTCTTTGCGAAGCTTGCTGATATTTCAGTTAAAAATCTGGATGCGGAGGCATATATATTATCAAATGATTCCAGTTTTTTTTCAGGGGATTACTTGTTCACTGATACCATAGTTAATCACACGTTTACTCTCAAAATAACAGATTGTGTAAATCAAAGCTCCTTGAACAATTTATTCCCTCACTTTTATCAAAATTTTGTGGAGTACCACTACTTATATAATGTCTATAATATTATCTTTTTACCTTTAACTAAACTATCTTCTATTTACTCATCATATATAGAATCATGGCCATTTAGATCTTATGTAAAATTCACACAATTTCAAGAAGACATTATGTACTGGTCAATTGATTCTCCTAGGAAAATCAAATCTTTTGCAAATGATATTTATGAAGAGCTGAGCTCACTTGACCCGGAAATTCAAATTAATAATTTATATAATAGCTATTTGCAATATGTTGAAGATCCTGAAAGTACACTAATGTTTAATTTTGTTTATTATGTTTACTCCTTTTTAAGAATAATACAATTCACTGTTTGGTCATTATCAATTTTTATTATAATTCAAACTATTGCGAAAATCAAGAAACGAGATACTAATAAGGAATTGAGAATCTTTCTCAGTGGGTTTTCTTGGAAGAAATATGTTTTACTGTATGTCATTGAAAGTTTTATTGTCACATTTGGTTCTTGTTTATTAGTTTCTATATTTATCTATCCATTTATTAGATTACAAACACTCTTTAGTACTAGCTTTGTTTTTGATAGCAGTATTACAGCTGGTTTGATTATTTGTCCTGTAATTTTGTTTTTAATTACTCTTGCTGTTAATATTGATTTCCACTTTTACCTTCAAAGGTTAATTAAAAACGGAATTGTTTCTGAAGATTATCAAACCTTCTTTAAGATTACAAAATTAAAAAAAATATCATACATAGTTTTGCCCATTCTTCTATTCATATGGTTTTTAAATCAATTTGATTTTTTTGCAACACTTCTTGAAATACTCATTATAGTTGTAGCAACAATTGTTAGTATAATTATTTATTTTTCAATGCGATTTATTATTAAGGGGATTTTAAAAATAATCAATAAAAGAAAATTAAGAAAAAATAAACCACTATCTAAGATATTTATTTTATTTAAACTAAATCAGAAAGATATGTTAAAGAAACTCTTTCTCTATACAATCATTATAGCCTTCATCAGTTCTATATTATTTTATTCCTCTTTTACTGCAGAGTCATATAATGCAAATTTTATTGCTTCTAATGGAGCGGAAATAGTCATTAATACACACGATTTAGCTAACAATACATCACTTGATTACTTTTTAGGTAATTATTCAGAGATTAGAGATTACACATCTGTTTTATCTAGCCATTATGACAAATATTCACCTTTCAACAACCGGACAATAATTAAAACAGAAATTAATAATGCCAGTTATTTAATAAATGGAATTAGTAATGATGATTATTTCGCATTCTACGAATCTTGGAAAAAACGGCATTGGTTGAGTGAAGGAAGCATCGATTTTCATAATTCAAGTGTTATATATGTTAGTGAAAAATTCAAAAGCTTGGGTTTTACAATCAACGACACTTTAGAATTCATTGATAACAGCACTTTGGATATTAATGGTTTTATTTATGATTGGCCAGGTATTTGTAATCGTTTTAAAACAAATAGGGATCTAGTAATAATTTTACCACAAACAAAACTAGAATCACTCTTACTACTTAACAATAAAAGTAAATACAATTTCTATTTTTATACAAATGTACATCGAACAAAGATTAATTCAACAGTAAATTATCTTATCCCACATTTGAAGAATTTAGAGTCATCCTTTGAAAGTATTAGAACTATTGATTCTTTAGTCTTTGAAGGCATTAGACTTGTTTTGCTAATGCCATTAGTGATTCTATTTGAGTTACTGGTTATCCTATTTCTTGCTCAATACTTTTACCAGCATCTGGATGAATTATCAACTGATCCAAAAACAAAAACATTAGGTTTTATTGGTATGGTTTCTGATTATCGAAAAACACTCATTAATTATCAGTTAGTTGAATCAGCTATTCTTTTTAGTTCTTTGATGATTGTTTTTATAATAAATTTTATAGCGGCATTCCTTATCTCCACAAAAATTTATGGTGGTTTAATTTCATTGTCAATTTCAGCCATACAAGGCAGTACTGTTTTGTATGTTTCAATTCTCTTTATTCTTTATATTGTACTTATAATTATACAAAATATGCTTCAGTATATACGCTATCATTCAATTAATCTTAGTAGAATCTACAGGCATCCGGAGTGAATAAAGAGGGATTACAATGACGAAAACAGAAATAAAGAAGAAAATTACAAAATTTAAATTATCTGCAATTGAGTTGACAAAAATCTTTCCACATCCTTCAAAAGAGGAAGTAAATATTGCTTTATTTGCAGGTGCTTATTTTGAAATGAATTCTAAGGATCTAAATTTTATTGTTGGTCCTTCAGGTTCAGGTAAAACAACTCTATTAAAAATGATTATGGGCATTGAACCATTAAGTGCTGGGGAGCTCCTTTTGAATGATAAAGCAATTCCATTATTAAAGGGAAAGGAGAAGAACCAGTTTTTACAAACAATTGGTTATATGGATCAATTTCCAGCAAGATATCTTTCACTATTATTGAGTGTTGAGAAAAATCTTGATTATTCATTGCTACTTTACACATCTCTTCAACGCGAAGAACGGAAAAAACGGATTAAATCTCATGCTTCAACTTTAGGATTAACTAAATTGCTTAATCAACAAACTATAACTTTGTCAGGTGGTGAGATGCGTCGTCTTGCTCTTGCTTGTAGCATAATTTTTGAGCCTACAATTTTGATTTGCGATGAACCTACTGCACAATTAGATGGTAAAAATAAAACCATGATTCTCTCTCTCCTTGGGAAAATCCAACAGGAAGTGAATAGTCTCATCATCGTTTCTACTCATGATCAATCGATTCTTCAATCACACCCCACTTACGAGATTAAAGATAGGAGGATACACAAATGGTAATTGTTTCATTGCAAAATATAAAATTTAGTTTTGAAAATTCTAATTCGAAAAAGCAAAATGATGTTTCACTACCAATTTTAAAAGATGTTAATCTCGAAGTAAAGAAAGGGGAGTATTGTTTAATCAATGGTCCATCTGGTTCTGGAAAAACAACACTCTTACAAATAATTTCTGCAATTATTCACCAAACAAAAGGACAACGAATAATTTTTGATAAAAACCTATCACCAGATAGTTCTAGAGAAAAAATCTATGCTGTTAGAAAAAGAATTGGTTTTCTATTTCAAACACCATTTCTTCATCCTCAAGTTTCAGTAAAAGAGTTCATCGAATTTCAAGCAGGATTGACAGGCGTTGGTTTACAAACGGCTAAAGAAAACGCAGAAAGTCTACTCGAAGAATTTGAAATCATGCAGTTCTCTAATCTTTTACCTAAAAGCTTAAGTGCTGGTGAGCGCCAAAGAGTGGCTTTAGTTTCACTATTAGTAAAAAATATTGATCTGCTCTTACTAGATGAACCTACTGGTTCTTTAGATGAAGAAAACAAAACCATTGTTTGGGAACAAATAAAGGCTTTACGAAAAAAGAACATAACTGTCATTGCTGTAAGTCACGATGTTAAAGTAAAACAATACTTTAAGAAAAGATACTTGTTGGATTATGGGATTCTAAAAAAGCTATAAGATATTGTTGAAAGAAATATTTGTTTTCAAAAAACACTCATGAGTACATTTACAATTTATAAATTGTCTACATTGGAATTTAACCTTATGTTGAAGAAATTAAGGATTTTGCTAATTTTATGGAAACAAAGAATCATTTAAGTGCTAAGCTTATAAAAAAGAATGCCGTGCGTTCAAATCGTGCCCCCCGCACCAGTT
>JABLTI010000190.1 GCA_013166835.1 Promethearchaeati archaeon
ATTATTCTGGAGTAAAAAATATGAGTACCGAAGATGTAATTATTCGTTGCCCGATATGTAACGAAGTCTCTCCTCAAGGATACTTACTTTGTCCATTTTGTGGAGCAGATTTAACAGTTACATATGAACAAAAGATTTTCGCTCCAGTTACATACAAAGAAGTTTGGTTCAGAATTAAATCTCTTATTGTGAAACCAAGAGTTATTGCTCAGGAAATAGCAGATAATCCTGATTCGAAAGGAGCTTTCTTATTCATTGTAGCAATTTCACTTGGATTATCTCTACAAGTATTATCATTTGTTTTGCACACAAGATTACTTGATATGAAATTTTATCCGGTTGTTTTCCTTATTGGATGGATAGCTATTTTACTTTTACCGACGCTTATTTGGCTTTTAGGAAGCTGGGTTATCAGATTAATGACCCGATTATTAGGGGGTAAAGCTTCTAGAAAACAAATTCGGGCTGCAGTGGGTTATGGAATGATGCCTATCGTTTTTTCAGAACTCCTTACTGGTATTTTGTTTCTTATTGCATTACCTTGGAGAAATCCTGATCCATATAATTTTTCTGCGATTTTCGATGATATGAGTTTCATCAGACATTCTATTATTGGTATAATTGGTTTAATTATCCACTTTTTGGGTCTTGCAGCATCAAGTATTTACATTGTCTTCATTGCAAAACCAGCATGTGAGTTTTCATGGTTAGAAACTGCTATAGCTACTGGTATACCTATGATAGTTTATCTTATTCTGATGATTATTTATTATACGGGTACTTAAGCCTTTTTTCAACACTCTAGTAAAACTCATAAATATCAAACGTTCTGCCATATTACTTGTCTGAATATAGTTAATTGTAACTTTTGAAAGTGATAAGTCGATGTCCAAAGAGAAAGCGAATGGAAATACATCAACAGAAGAAGATGTTGAAGAACCTCATACACAAAAAACAAAAGTAGATTCAGATAAAAAAGAGTTAACTCCCGAAGAAAAACAGGCAAAAAAAAAGAAGCTAATAAGAAAATCAGTGATTGCCTTTGTTCTCATTGGAGTAGCTATTGGTGTTTCTTTTCTTGGACCCGCAAATATGGAACCAGGTCAATATCAAGTTAGGCTAACTTTTAGTGATTTTAATGATGTTATTTTTGATATAAATATGGCCGACAGTGCTGATACAACTACTATTGAAATTTTTAAATCTCTAAGTGTAAGTGGTAATTCCTGTATTATTTTTACGGATCAAGCATACAAGTCATCTACTCACTCTAAAGTTGAATATCGAGTAGGAATACTAGATAATACAAACAATACCATTCAGAATTTAGAATTGAATCTCATTTCAAGTAACATTAATGGAGTTGGGATGGATCGAAAAGTTCGTCCCACAAAAATTGAGACAGTTCACAGTACAGAATTAGGAAAAAATATTGATGTTATTTATTTTAGTATGGCAGTTCCCTTTAAAGCAGGAGTAGCTATAGGGTTACTAGTTGTAATTGCTGGTCTTTGGATTTCTGAAATTGTTCCTACAATCGTTGGAGCATTTTTAGTGCCAATTATTGTAGTCATTTCAGGCATTTCTACTACTGGAGATGCTTTACAACCATTCTTTGATCCTGTTATTGCTTTATTCTTTGGTGGTTTTATAATTGCTGAAGCACTTAAGAAGCACAACATTGATCGTCGTTTAGCCCTTGGCATAATAGGCAATGCTAGTTTTCGTCCTTCAACATTGATTTTAATTTTAATGAGTGTATCAGCCTTTCTATCCATGTGGATGAGTAATACTGCTAGTGCTGCTGTTATGATTCCTATTGCTATTGCCTTAGTAACACAAATTGAAAGTGGTGGCAAAGAGAAAAACCTTTCTGGTTTCCGGAAGGCATTAATTTTAGGAATTGGTTATGCAGCAACAACTGGAGGGATAGCTTCAGTCATTGGTACCCCAGCAAATCCCATAGCTATAGCAGGTTTAGCGGATGTGGGTGTAGAAATTTCATTCTTGAAATGGATAGGTTTTGGATTACCATTTGTTTTAATTATGCTGTTTATTATTTGGGGATACTTACTCCTAGTTTTCAAGCCAAAGATCTCAAAGGAAAGCTTAGCAGAAGCTCAAATAGTTTTTCGTGATGATTTAAAGAAAATGGGTAAAATGAACAAGAAGCAATGGATTACTGTAGCAATATTCATCTTTACTATTGTTCTCTGGTTGATGGCAACTCCTCTGAAGAATTGGACCAATGGAGTTATTGCAATAAGTTCTGGTATTGTAGCTCTAATAGCAGTCGTGCTAATTTTCGGATTCAATTTGCTAGAAGTAAAAGATGTTAAGAATGTTAATTGGAATGCATTATTCTTATTTGGTGGGGGTTTAAGCTTAGGAGATGCGTTAGTTGTTACAGGAATTGGGGATTGGATTGCTTCAAAAATGGGTATTATTGAAGGAAAACATTTCATCATAATAGCTTTAATTGTAGGGGGAATCTCACTTCTAGTGACAGCTGTTGCCAGTAATACAGCAAGTGCGGCAATGCTGATTCCCTTAGTTATTCCTATTGCTATTAGTTTGCAAATCGATCCTACGTTATTAGCTTTAATTGTAGCAATGGGTTCTAGTATTGATTATGCATTAGTATTTGGTACGCCCCCCACAATGATAAGTTATTCAACGGGCTATTTTAGTGTGAAAGAGATATTTCGAGTGGGATCAATACTGGATATTGTAGGTATAATCGTCTTATCAACGGTATCAGTGTTCTTATGGATTGGCTTTGGGCTTATTTGGATTTGAGATTCATTATTTTAATCTAAAAAACAATTTCTTAGAATTTCCTCTTAGAAAAAATCATTTTACTAATATGAATTAGTTAAGGGGTGAAAAATCTTGATTTTACCTTTATCAGTTATTTTCGCAATTTTCCCACTAACACCCTGATAGAAATCCTCTGAGGTAAATAAACTAAGCAATTTTTTGTTGAATAAGTAGATATATCCATCCGGAATAACTTCATGTGCTCTTATTATCATTTTTAGATTGTTTTTTTTCAGGAAATTATCAAGAACTTCCTGACCATAGATATAGATTCCATCTCCCCTCATGCTATAACTATATTTCTCAACTCCTTCTCGAGGATCATTCCAAAGCATTTGTTTTATGGTTGGATTGCTAAGAAGTAAATCTGCTTTTGGTAAATTATTGATTTCCTTTAAAGAAATGGGTTCAATCGGAATTCCGCCATGGACAAAAAAGTATCTGAATTCCTCATGAATAAGTGCTAAAGGCATGGCTCCAAATGATCTGTTGAAGTTAACATATAATTCAGGTAAGGAGTTGTTTGATGTGTTCTGTTTTGTTTCAGATGGATCGTAAAAATTTCTAATGTCTGCTAAAAAACCATAACGGGAATTTACTGAGATAGCTTCGTGATTCCCTCTCACAATATGCACTCTATCTGGATATTTAATTATTAGAGCATATAGTAAATTCACACATGCTATCGATTGTGAACCTCGATCTACTATATCGCCAAGGAAAATTAGGTGATTAATATGATCATTTTTTGTAAAACCATCAATAATAGATTTCAATATATCGAAATCACCATGAATGTCTCCAACCACTAATGCAGATCCACTTTTAATACGTTTTAAAATTGGTTTCCCTTTCTTCAAAAATATAAACCGTTCAATTAACTCATTAATCTCTTCAGCAGTTAATTTAGTTGCTAAATCATAATCTGCGAGGATTCGATTGCATAATTCCAGAGTAGTTTTACTGACCATAGTATCACAGCAATAATATAAAACGAAAATAGTCCGAGGTATTTTAAGATATTTCCTTATTATTTGAAATCATCTGCTTTTAATCTTGCGTGACAACTTGGACATGCACCTTGCACTTTTACCCATTCAACAAAGTGTGAATAATGTGCTGCTTTACT
>JABLTI010000191.1 GCA_013166835.1 Promethearchaeati archaeon
AAACCTGAACGAAAAGATGTTCCTCCTCCGCCAGCACCTAGGGAAGAAAAGAGACCTCCATTACCTCCTCCTCCAAAAGATGACCTTCCTCCTCCCTCTGAGGACATAACAAAGAAAATGATGAGAGGAGAAGATACTCCACCTACACCACCCCCTCCGAGAGATGAACCTAAAACAGAAACAAAACCAACACCCCCACCAGCGAAACCTGAACCAAAAGAAATTGATTTACCTACGAAAACAACATTTGAACTACTATTCGATGAAGAAAAATACCGTGACTGCATAACTGAATGTGCAAAAAGTGTTGAAGCAGAACTAAGAGTTAGATTAGGATTATTTGATGAGCAGTTAACTTTGGGTATGTTGATCGATAAAGGAATAAATAAGGGATTGGAAGTTCTTAAAGAATTTAAATTCGTAAACATTATCATGAACAGAATTGAGCATGAGAACTACCGTCCAACAAGAGCTGATGCTCACAAAGCAGTTGATATAACAAACCGCATTCTGATGAGTTAATGACTCATTTTCTTTTTTCTTTATTTAAAAAAAAGGAGAAGAGAGAATAGGTGGCGTAGCAAAAAGTTACAAGGGAAATGACTTCGGGCTGCCGAACCACCTATTTGACTTTTTTTACTAATTTTTCTTAAAAAATATCACTGAAAATTAACATGCAATGATAATTTACATATTAATTTTTCTTAAATTGTAACTTCTCGTACTAATAATTGAGTGTTAGCTTATGATTATTAAAAATGCTTTCAAGGATAAACAGACTTTAAAATGTCACGATTTCGAAACCACTATTAGTAATATCCGTTCAAGTTTTAAAAAAATAGGTGTAAATGTGCAAATCAATTCAATGAGAAAAAATCGTAAAGTGAGTTCATATAGTTGTAAAAGCAATATCCCAGAACTTAATTTTTCATCAAGTGGTAAAGGAACAACTATGAATCAAGCAATAGCATCAGCTCTTGCTGAATTAGTAGAAAGATTTTCAGCAAATTTGCATAATAAATACTTATACCCTGATTACAATCATATTAAAAATAAGCTTCTATTACAATTTAATAATGGGGAACATTTACCAGGTTACCAATTTAGTCATCAAGATGACTTAAAGAGTAAGGTTCAGATTGAGGAGCTTTTTAAAAATAAAAACATTAATTTTACTAACAAACAGATCTGCATTTTAAAAAATATGGATATAGCGAAACATTGGGTTGATGGATATTCATTAATGACAGAGAGACCCATAAAAGTTCCATTAAGATTAATAAGACATTTGAATGGCTCAAATGGCTTAGCAGCTGGAAATAGATTAGAGGAAGCTATTGTTCAAGCATCTTGTGAGGTTTTTGAAAGATATAGTTTAATTGAAATTATGAGTAAGGAGCTCATCTCGCCGACATTTAGATTAACTACCATTGATGATAAAATAATTCAAAAAACTATTAGAAATTACAAAAGAAACAACATCAAGATTCTAATCAAAGATTTTTCTCTAAACAACCTCTTTCCAGTAATTGCAGTTGTTTTCATTAATAATAACATCAAGGAAGTTAACTCCTATAATTACCAATTTGAACACATTAGGGTGAATGCGGGTTCATCATTTAATCTCAGAGAAGCAATTCTTCGCTGTTTCACTGAAAAAATTTCAGGATTAAATCTCTCAACTTTTAAAAAAGGATTTACAAGTATCTATGAAGATTCACTTGTGAAGAAACTGAATGAAAAAATCAAAATTAATAAATCATATTATGGATTATTTAGGAAAATGCATTATAATGGTGATAAAACTTTCTTGTATAAAGGTCAAGTTATACCATTTCCTGAGAATTGTGAAGATTATAATTTCCTAACAGATATTGACAAAATCAAAGAAATTTGTAAAAAATTGAAAAGTGATTTTATTGTAGTTAACCATACTCATCCCGTTCTACAATTTCCAACTGTTAGAGTTATCATACCTGGATACTCAAGCACATTAAATTATATAGATGTTGAATTTAATGAATTAGTTAACTATCTGAAATATGGTACTAAGAATTTAGATTTCAAAAATATGTATTCGGATAATAATTGGTTGAACAATCAACATTATCATAAAATTTTGGTAAACTCAATTTTAAGCAATTATATTCGATTAAGTGAAAGTAAGATTGCCACTTTTGGTAATGAATTGAATAGTAATAAAGAAGGATTATTGGTTTTAGCGTCAATTTATTTTAATGCTAAAGATTATGAGAAATTTAGTGTAGTTGCAAAAATGATATCAAAGCTTCATAGAGGTAAATTAGGAAAGAAATACCTTTATTTGCATTATTTAACAAACCATTTTCTAAAATCTGGTAATGAAGAAATGCTATCTATAATCAACGATTCTTATGAGAAATTAAAAGGCTGTGAAAAATTCTTCCATACAAAACCAATGAAAAATCCATTCATTTCTTGGTGTGATAAAGAATGCGAAAACGATTGTAAGAGAAAATACCTTACAGCTTTAAATAATGTTGTAGAAAGTTTTTTTCATAAATAATTGATTTAATGAAAATCAAGTAAAAAAAATTTGTTACTAAAAATAAGGTTTTAGTATTTATTATCAGAAGTTCCTATAATTTCCCAACAATTCTTACAGAAAACTATTATAGTTTCTACATTAACACCTGACGTTTCTTTAATTTTAATATCTAAAGCTTTTTTTCTACTCTCTAAGTATTTTTCCAAGATTGTTTTATCTTGAGAATCATTAATTGATCTTATTTTCTCTTCAAGATTTTTAATTTCAATTATAAAAAGTTTTAATTCACCTACTTTTGGTACTTTTTGAACAAATTTTGCATTCCCACATTTCGGACACTTCGGAAGTACATCCTTCAATCCTCATCACCTATTCATGTTTATTTTACTTAAATATAAATATTCATCAAAAATGAGAAGAGGGGAATAGGTGGCAAAGCAAAAAGTTACAAGGGAAATGACTTCGGGCTGCCGAACCACCTATTCACGAGGGTCTTTCGATTTTCTGCTCTTGTTTTGTCTTAAGAAGTTGGGATTCACTCATAGCCGCTTCCTTGGCTAGAGTTGGCGAGTCGGATTGTGCCTTCACATAGAAACCTATAAGCATTAAGATGGGGCCCATGACCCATGCGATTAAAGCAAAGGTTGGGAACACATAGGGAGAGATCTGGATAAAGGAATCAATGACGAACATAAGTAAACCAATAATGATTGTGGAATAACCTATAACAAAATAACCAACACGCTTCTTAGCTTGAGGATTCTTAGAGGAACGATATGTTAAGATAAGCAATACATTCGCAGCAACAACGAAAACAGCAGTAATAATTTGAGTGCAGATTTTACCAACAAGATTATCAGTAGTTTTGAAACCACCCAAACCATCAAGAGTTACCCAATCATTCACAGCACCAAAACCAGATAATACTCCAGCAATGACAATTAAGCTAATGTAAAGAAGCCAGTTTAAAGATTCAGCACCAAAATAAATACCATAGGCAGCTGCAAAGAGAATGAATGCACTAAGAACACCAAAGATAACTGTAAGATCACGAAAAACATTAGCAGCAGTTAGTGAACGATAAGCAATAGCAAAAACAATTCCATTAAAGACCATTGACAAAGACCAGGCAATAAATCCTGCAGAAAAAAGCTGATTCAACCTTTTCTTAGGATTCTTACCAAGAAATAAGGTACTAAGTACCGCAGAAATTAACCCAGTTATTATCCATGAAACGGATGTAAAGAGATTAAATGTAGTTACCATTTCAATCGACTCGAAAAAGAATTCTAAAAAGACTATATAAAAACCCTAGAAACTGATAAAATAGCAGACAAACTACTAATAAACTGAACGTATAGCTTAAAATTGGTGAAAGTGATAAATTAAAGTATAGGATTTTGAAAAGAGCGAAGG
>JABLTI010000192.1 GCA_013166835.1 Promethearchaeati archaeon
TGCCAATAGGTGTTTCCATCACTTTTGTCTGTAATCCAATCTGAGAGATTGTGATCATGAAAAAGATCATGTACTCCTAATGAGTGATAAGTCCAATTTGTATTCTCAAAGTTCTCAAAATTTTCTCCATAGATAATAGTATTCGAACTAAAGGTAGCAGGAATTTTAATCTCAAAACTAAAGAATTTCACTTCAAATGGGAATTCAAATTCAACGAGCTCACTATACGCAAGTTCATTTGTAGATGAATTAGCTAAACAAATAATGGTGATTTTCTCTTTCTGGTCAATAACATAAGTAGTGGACCCTAAACTCCAATTCACCTCTTCAGAGTTTCTAACAACACGAACAGAAGTAAAAGCTAGTTCTTCATTACCCACGTTCTCTATATTTATAGTTATTTTATCAACAGAGTTTGTGTGGTCAGTATCCTCAAGAGTATAATCTAATACCACAAGTTCTCCTTTAACAATGAGAGGAATAACTACAAAGTAGATGATAGCAGAAAATGAAACAGTAAAAACAATAACAAAAATTGCAGATACTATGGGATTTAGCTTCTTTCTCTGATTCCAATATCTTTTCAATCTCTCAAAGAACGTCACATCAATCACCTTATTCACTATAGGATTGTTCGTGAAATTAATTAAAAGTTTGTTTTCACTGCACATTAAAACAAAGAAAACAAAGAAAAATAGAGAAATGAGAAGAGAAATTAAATTTTTTTAAAAGAAATGATAAAAGGAATAATTGGTGGGATTAGCCACCTTCGGTACGAGCAATGAGGTACACTTTTTCATAGTCGGTAATCCCAACTTCTTCAAAAGTTTCATTGTCATCAAGTTGTCTGCCACGGAAAACAACAATTACAGCACTTGCAGGAATTCTCTTTTGCCTTGAGATTTCCCGTTTCAATTCTGATATTGTTGAATTGGGCTTAACTTCACAATCGATCACTCCGCCGCCTATTGCTGATACGACCCTAACAATCATTTTTTACAATCACCATTTTTTTTATCTAATTAATTTAGAGCAATTATCCAATATAAACAATTACAAATGAATATGTTAACTTTTCCTTTAAATGCTAATCCTTTTTCACACACTGTCTATTGATTAAAGATGCTACTAGTCCTCCACCGAACCCATTATCAATATTAACAACAGAGACATTTGGTGCACAGCTGTTAAGCATGGTTAATAAGGCTGAAATTCCTCCTAAATTGGCACCATAACCAACAGAGGTTGGAACTGCAATTACTGGACTAGCAGCTAATCCTGCTACTACGGAAGGTAAAGCTCCTTCCATACCTGCAACTGCGACAATAACGTTTGCTGAAAAAAGATTATCTTTGTAATGTAGTAAACGATGAATCCCTGCTACACCAACGTCATATATTCTTTCAACCTTTGAACCCATTAATTCTGCAGTTAAAGCTGCTTCTTCAGCAACAGGAATATCTGCTGTTCCTCCACAGACAACTAAAAGATTCCCAATTTTTTTCCTTGGTTTTCTTTCAACGTAAACAATGCGAGCTTGAGGATTATATTGAACGGATTTATCTACTTTCTTTAATTCATTGTATATCTCTTCTGATGCACGTGTAAGCAGAATATTTTCGTTTCTTTCATTTAAAGATTTGAAAATACCAACTATCTGGTCAAGAGTTTTACTGGGACAATAGACAACTTCTGGAAAACCCTTTCTTAATGCCCGATGATGATCTACTTTAGCATATCCCAGATCTTCAAAAGGTAATTCTTTGAGTCTTTCCAGTACTTTTTCCAATGGAATTTTTCCTTCTTTGAAGTTTTTCAATAGACTTTCGAGATGTTTTTCATCCATAGGTTTCACCTGAAACTAGTAATCTGATTTCTTCTTTCTTATTTTTCTTGACTTATATTCATTGAACCTTGCTTATATCCTCTTAAATCTAATGTTATAAATTCATATCCAAGCTCTTTAAACTTCGATTCAATCTCAGCTGAAAATTCCAAAACAACATCGAAATATTCTTTCAAGGTTTCTATTCTTGCCATTCCTTGATGTGTTCTTACTCGCACAATTGGAATTTCTAAGCTTCTCAGATATTTTTCAGCTTGATAAACTTGCACCAGTTTCTCTTGAGTAATTTCTTCACCAAAGAAAAATCGTGTTGCTAAACAAGGTGAGGATGGTTTATCCCAACAAGGAAGATCGAGTTCTTTTGATAGCTCTCTTATCTCTTGTTTTGTTAATTCTGCATCAATAAGTGGACTTTTCACACTGTGCTCTGAAACAGCTTTGAACCCAGGTCTATAATCATCCATATCATCGAAATTTGATCCTTCAATGAGTTGACCTTGAATATTGTTTTCTTTGCAGAAAGCAATTATTAAATCAAGAGTTTCAGTTTTACAAATATAACATCTGTCTGGTGGATTATCTGCAAACCATGATGGACTTTCTTTTCCCTTATCTACAGTATAATGTTTTATACCAATACTTTCAGCTAGATGTTTTGCTTCTGCTAATTCCTCTTTAGAAATCAAAGGAGAAATAATAGTGATTGCTTTAGCTTTCTCACCCAAAACATCAAAAGCAACTTTTGATAAAAAGGAACTATCAACGCCACCTGAGAAGGCAATAACTACTTCACCTAATTCTTCTAAGAGTGATTTCAGTACTTCGTGTTTAATCTCTAACTCATTCATTTTTCTTGCAACAAACCTAATTTATCTCAAAGTTAACGCAACATCGATGGTTTTAACATCAGTCCAGGTTCGTCCAAATTTGCTCTGTAAATGAGCAGTAACTGTAAAGTTATAATTTAATCCAATTGTTACCGAATCAAGATCTAGCCAACAACCAGAACTAAATGTTTTCGTTCCCTCGAAATTGTATACTACTGTCCAATTACCTTCTCCGAGAATTTCGCCTGAGGTTTGATTAATAATTTGTAATGTGAATGATCTGAATTTTTGATGCCAATGACCAGGACAGTTAATAGTGACATCTGCAAATGCAAAATAATGAGAGCCATCGATTAGAGTTTTCTGTTCTGTTCCATCGTATGCAACATCTGTTACTCCGAAATGAGTGCCCCAATCTGCAGCTAATGTATCAACAATTGGTACAAAAACAATCAGAACCAGAACAAAAGATGGAAGAACTATGTGTTTATACTTTGCTGTCTTCTTGTAGAATTTTTTCAGATTATCCAAAAAATTGCTTTTCTTAGTCTCTTGAAGGTCTTTTGCTTTCTCCTCATCCTCATCAAAAATGTCTTCATCTTTATCTCCTAATGAGCTGAAGACAAAAGTCGCAATTAAAATCACTGCAACAATTGCAATTAATACATACCTACCCGGAGACCCTTTAAAATAACTAATAATTCCACCTAGGTAAGGGATTCTTCCTACGATTTTACCAATTAGTCTGAACTCATGTATTTGTAATTCACCAATATCAATAATTTCTACAAAATCGTCATTAGTAGCAGGATTGTCTCCCTTCGTAGTAAACCAATAATCACCAGTTACGTTGTCTTGATAAACCCTATTGACTCGGTGAACAATAGGTTCTCTGTCATAATCCAGCTGAGAAGTATTTGCAGCTAATACACGGTAAAAAACAATAGTATCGCCTACCTTTATTATGGATGGTTCGACTCCTCGAACGATGAGCATGTCTTTTCTGATGTCATTTTCATTTCCCCAATCATCTCTATTAGAACCCCAATAGCTGGGTTCCATAGATTCACTAGTTACAACAACTAAGGGAGAATCAGTATGTAGTATACCACCAAGTATCCAATTAAAACTAAAGATAATTAAAACCGCTAAACCAAGAAAAAGAACAATCTCTATGAAATCCTTAATATCTGATTTTCGTGATTCCTTCTTTAAAATAAAATACTTTTCCTAAGGTTTCAAGAAAGCTTTTTGTGTGAAAAAAAAGGATTTGAAGGCAGGAAATTATGAAAATCTCTGAAGCAGTTGAACAAGAAGCAAATTTTATCTTAGTTAGTTGTGAAGCAGTTAAAGAACGAGATGGAATGAGCGAATTATGGCACGTTCTAGTAAAATACTGCAACGTATCTCCCTTAGATGTTTTTAGATTACAGATTAAAGGGCTCTTTCTCATTGCTATTAAAGCTGATTTACTTGAAACCTTTGAAAAAATAACAGAAGTAATTAACGAGAAGAAATTCCAATTTATTATTTGTAAAAAATTAACACCTCTTGAGCAACTAATCAAAAGTGATTTCGATGGATTAACTGAAATCTTACCAGAACACTTGCAAAAAATTCCAAACAATGTGAAGTGGCGAATATCGCTGAATAGAAGACATACAAAACTGAAAAAAGCTGATGTTATAAGTTTAATAGCATCTCATCCATTAGCTCCAAAAGGACAGGTTGATTTAAGCAATCCTGACTGGGATATTGTTGTGGAAATTTTCGGAGAATGGCTTGGTTTTGGAGTTTTCAAACATGATCCTATAATTGCAATAAAATAAAAAGAATTTATTTCTCCAGATTTAATAAAGCAGATTTTTCAATCGCTAATTTTTCAATAATTGTAAAATCTGCAGAAGAAAAACTCTTAGCTTGAATATACATGTGAATTACTTCATCAGATATTTCAAGGTTCTTTAGAACTTTCTCAATATTGTCTACTTCTATTTCATCAATATTCATTTTGCTATCTTGAATTTCTATACCAAGTTTCTCGAAAAATACTTTGAAATTAAACTGTTTGATCTCATTTAGATTAGTTGAAAAATTCACTATCTGTAGCATAAGCAATTTCTTAGTTGATGGTGTAATGCCTACTTTAGGAAAAGCCTTACTTATCTGACGATTTCCAGATAAATAGAGCATAATTTCAGCATTAAGATTCTTTGCAATGTTAGTGTTATCCTTAAATGACTTTATAGCAAAACGAATGCAAGCTTTCAAATGAATTATACCTGCAGCTGCTTCAGTATCAAAAATAAGTAAGGTATGATTAGTTGCTAGCTTCTTTTCTTCATTAATTAGTTCAGCAACTAGTTTATCAATTTCATTTTTAACTAGAGATTTCTTTAATGATGCTTGAGAAATTATAACCTGATGTTGTTCAATTTCATGCATTCAAGAGTTACCTCAAAGAATTTTCACTAACCATACCTTATAATAATTATCAAAGATTTTCAAGAAAAGACAAAGGTATAACAATTCATGAGAGGATTTTAAAGAAAATTAATAATTAATATCTCAAAAAGGTATACTGGTGTAAATTCGTTGGATACAGATATTTTGGTTTTGACCTATGATGACATCTGGTTTTTAACAAATGATTTAGTTAAGAAAATAAGAAATGAAAACTTTAAACCTGATGTTTTAATAGGAATCGCACGCGGTGGATTAGTTGTTACACGTCTTCTAAGTGACATTATGGATAATTTAAAAGTAGCAATAATAGGTGTTGGATTTTATAAAGGAATTAATGAAACAGAAAAAGATCCTATTCTAACTCAAGAGCTCTCCTTAGAATTAGCTGATCAAAAAGTGTTGTTAATTGATGATGTTTCTGATACAGGTAAAAGCTTCGAATTCGCAGTAAAGTATCTCAAGTCAAAGAATTTACAAGAGTTCAAAACTGCCGCACTACACTTCAAACCACAATCGACATTTAAGCCAGACTTTTTTATATGTGAAACTTCGAAATGGATTGTATATCCATGGGAATATATGGAATTTACAAGATTATACATCAAGAAACAATTAGAAAAAAACAGTGACAAAAAAGCAATTATCCAAAAATTAATAAAACTCAAAATTCCTGAATTTGTGATAAATGAAGTATTAGAAAATGAGCCTTAATTATAAATAAAAAAAAGAAGAACTTCTGGAGCGCATCCAGAAAGCATTTCCCTTTATTCTGTTTCTTTGAACCTTCTTCGAACGAAATCTGGCATTGTAAATCCTAGATATGCTAAACTACACATAATTATTGCGAAAACGTAGGCCATAAAGAAGAATGGAGTGTAACCACCAGAAATAATTCCAAGAGCATTATCTCCAAATAAGAAATCTAATGCGAATGAAAGATAGATAAGGATTCCAAACACACCTGATAAAATGATAAATCTGAATCCAGCTTTTTCCCATCGTAAAGTTGCATATCGAAGTGGTTGTCTAGTAAATACAATCAAAGCTATGAAAGACATGAATGTCAGAAATAGGTGATACAATGTTGGCGCAAGCGTGTATTCAGGAGCAGGCCATAATCTAATTCCTCCTCCTATTAGGATACCAATTGTGATGCCATTTAGGGCAGCAAAAATTAATGGTACCATCATTCCTGTTCGTTTAAACATAGCGGATTGTGAGAAAATTAATGACACAAAGATTAGAATGAAGATATTGCTAAGAGCTGAAAAACTATATCCTAGCATCACACCAATATCGCCATATTCCCTACCATTAGGATTTAATAATAAACCATTAATTACTAGATATTCCAGCAATCTAAAAACAAACAAGAAGATGATAGCTATATCCCAAAATGTAAAAGCTATAGCTAAGGCAAGAGCTGTTCTTCTCCTTCTATTAAAGTACTTAACATAAAGCATTGTAACCACAAACATCACAAATACAAGAACAATGCCTTCAGTAATTACAGCTACAAGTAGTCTATCCAAGATTTTTCTCCTCCTTAAATAATCTGCGTAGAAACGTGGGCATCACGTATCCAGCATATGCAAGAGTACACATTAGTATGGCGAATGACCATCCAATATAAAGAAAGGGAGTATATCCTTCCTCAAATCCTGGGACGAATAATGTTGCTACACGATCTAATGCAAGCATTAAGTAAATCATTATTCCAGCTAATGCTGAACCAATGATAAAACTGAATCCTGCTTTCTCCCAACGGAATTGTACTCTTCCTCTAGCTCCGATACTAAAGAACAATAGTAATAGAAATGCAATAAATGTCATAATTAAGTGGTAAATTGTTTGTTCAAGTGCATAAGCTGGATTTTTTGGATCAGCTATTATTGTATCAACAATAAGACCAATAGTTACTCCATTGAAGATTGCATTAATCAAGGTAACTAGTTTGTATGTTTTCAGAAACATTGTTGATTGTTCGTAAATCT
>JABLTI010000193.1 GCA_013166835.1 Promethearchaeati archaeon
CTTCCTGTAGTAGTATCTAGATCGAAAATGTATTTAATTAGTTCACCAGAATACCCACTTGATTCGTACAAGTTTCCTCCACCAGGAAGAGTAATACTACCTGTTGTAGTTTGAGCAGTTATTCTAATTCCAAAATCTGTCTCAGCCAAAGTATATAGAAGATCAATTGAACCTGTGGTAGTTCCAACATTAAAGGTTGCAATGTAATTATCTGTAGGAATAGCAACTTGATCTACTGTTAAATCAATTGAGCCAGTTGTTGTTTCTATTGTCCAAACTATATCATCTACAAATTTGACTTCTTGTGAATATACATCTATACTTCCAGTAGTTGTTTCTAAACTTACTGTAGAAGTATTTAGAAATGTGTTATCACCAAAATCAGCTGTTACTGATCCAGTGGTTACATCAACATCAAGCATTGTAATTTCGCTTTCTGTTGAAGAGTCAAAATTAAGAGTTACACTGCCAGTTGTTACAATTATATTGTATTCAGCAATAGCATCAGGATTAATTTTTACAAATAATTTTTGATAAAAGGCATCTTTATCGCCCCACTGCCAAGTTACGTCACCAGAATCAAACGATAAGGCAACTTTTCCTCCAGCAGTTGACGATGTGAAATTCACAGCATCAGCTATTGTTGCTTCAGATCTACCCCAGAACTCTAATCTTGCTTCCATTAAAGAAGTTAATGTATCATCGTTTTCTACTTCAACACTCCCAACAGTGTTATCAATAGTTAATGTGAGATTAAGATTAGCTGTTGATGCATAAGTATAGTCAGTTTCACCAATTAATTTAAAGGCTCCACCTCGAGTCACAAGAACTGCCACCACTCCAGCAATTATTGCTAATGTAATTACAATTATAATGATTAGTCCTGCGATTCCATTTCTATCTTTTTTCAGTTTTCGCAATTGTTTCTTCAATATTATTCGTCCTAAATTTAATTTAATATGAATAAATAATGGCAAATGTGAATATTAAATAATTTCATTCAATTTGTTAAGAAAAAAAGCACTTGTGAGTAATAATTTACTAAGTAGAATTACTTTTTAATAGGATAAAATTATCAGACATTCATTATGAAGGATTATACTCGTAAATTGTTGGATAAATTAGACCTTGGTCCGAGTGGTTTTGCGGATATTCGTTTTCAAAATTCTGAAACCTTGTTTATGCATGTTCAGAATGGCGTCACTCAGGAAACCACCTCTACCCGTTTGGGAGGGGCATCTGCTCGAGCTTTGGTTAAAGGTGCATGGGGTTTTAGTTCTACAGCTGATGTTACTAAAGAATCTCTTCAAGATATTCTGAAATCTACCGTCTCAATGGCAAAAGTTGCTTCTGCTAAAATTAAAGAACCACGGAAAGTTAATTCAAATTTTGCAACTCAAGGGACAGCGAAATTAAAAATGGATGTTAATCCAAAGGATATCTCCATTGAAAATAAGATCAAAATCGCTCAAGATTATGAAAAGAGCATTAGAGAAGTTGATAAGCGAATCGCCACTGCAACAAGTCGTTATGGTGAGACTGTTAGTTCTGAGACTATTCTTAATACAAATGGAACTGATGTCACAACAGAAAGCGGTGTTTTTCGTCTAATTGGAGGAGCAGTTAGTCGAGAAGGCGAGCTTCAACAAAGAGTTTCTGATGATGTTGCTTCTTCAAAAGGAATAAAATCCATTTTGGAGTACAATGTTATTGAAGAAGGAACAAAAGTTGGAGAGAAAGCAATTGAACTTCTTTCAGCTGAAAAACCATTGAGTGGAAAAATGAATTTAATCATGGATCCAAGTCTCGTTGGAGTATTCATTCACGAAGCTTTTGGCCATGCATGCGAAGCTGATGGAATTATTACTAAAAGATCAATTTTACATGATAAAATGAACAAAAAAGTGGGAATCGAAGAAATTTCTGTAGTTGATGATCCTACCCTTCCCGGATTGCGCGGTAGTTTTGCTTATGATTCCGAAGGAACTAAAGCTCGTCCTCGAAAACTTGTCACAGATGGTATCTTAACTGAATTCTTCCACACTCTCGAGACAGCAAGTATTCTTGGTCATGAGCCAAATGGCTCTGGTAGAGCTATGGATTTCAAAAGTCCTCCTTTAGCTAGAATGGGCAACACCTATGTTGAATCTGGTGACAAATCTATGGATGAACTCTATGAAATAATCGGTGATGGAATGTTTTTAGAATTATCCTATGGAGGTTATGTTAATCCTGCAAAAGGTCAATTCATGTTCTCAGCTCAGAATGGTTATATCATTAAAGATGGCAAGAAAGGCCCACTAACACAGAATGTTTCCATGTCAGGGATGATAATGGAAGTACTAACAAATACTATTGGCGTTGGTAAAGATCAAGCACCAGCTTTTAATGGTTCATGCGGTAAATTTGGTCAATGGGTACCAGTTACTGGCGGAGGTCCTGCTTTAGCAGTTAAAGACCTAGTAGTTGGTGGAAGATAGGAGGAAGAACAATGACTAAAATTGACTTAATTGAAATTGCAGAAAAAGTAGTTAAAAATGCTCAAGCTTTGGGCGCCGAACACTCTGAAGTAGTCTTAGTACAAGGGGACCAGCTCAGCATTAACCTTGAAGAATCAAGTGTAGTCAAGGCTAATAGCAGAAGTAATACTGGTATTGGTTTACGCGTTTTCGTTAACAATGCTGTAGGATTAGGTTCTTCAACTCAATTTGATAAGACCATTCTTGATTCCATGACTTCTGATGCTGTTTCTTTAGCTAAAGCAAGTAATCCTGACCCAGATAATGCAGGTTTGGCTCAACCACCAGACAATTATCCAAAAATTGCTGGTTTATTTGATAAGGAATTAGCAAGTATGGAAAGCAGTAAACTCGTTGAATTAGCTATCCGTGCTTTAGATGCTGGAATGGAAGTGGATTCGTCCTTTAACATATCCGGAAGCGTAAATCTAACAGTTGGCAAAAAAATTGTTGTGAATTCTAATGGTATCAATGTTAACAGTGATAATACCTTCATGCAAATTTATCTCAACAACAAAATAACGAAAGATGAAGATGTTGGTGTAGGGTTTGAATACCAATTTGGTCGTTCACTAGATGAATTTAATCCAGAAGAGGTTGGAAAAACTGCAGCTGATAAGGCATTGAAAATGCTTGGAGGTCAGAAAATAGAGACTGGCCAATATCCATTTCTCCTTGATCAAAGAGCCACACGTACTACTCTCAGTGGAATTGTTGGGCAAGGTGTTTCTGCATACAACATTACCCAAGGAACTGCTTTTTTCAGCGACCGTTTAGGTGAAGAGATTGCTAGTTCTGCGATAACAGTTGTAGATAATCCTCTCGAGAAAGGAGGGTATAGCAGCAGATTCTTTGACGATGAAGGTACACCTTGTCAAACAACAACTATAGTCGAGAAAGGAATATTACTCTCATATCTAAGTGATGTTTATACAGCAAAGAAACTAGATATTCCTAATACTGGCAGCGCTACAAAACAAGGATACGAAGGAATTCCTCACCCAAGAATGAGTTTGGTGCAAATCGAGCCTGGTTCTGCAACTAAAGATGAATTGTTTGCTGAGCTCGGTACTGGACTCTACCTTGAAAGTCCACTCATGGTAAGGGGTGGAACCAATGTTAGCCAGCAAGTCGATGTTGGTTACTGGGTTGAAAAAGGTGAAATCAAGTATCCAGTAAAGAATACTATGCTTGGAACAACTGTCTATGATGTTATGAAGAGTATTAATTTGGTTGGCAAGGATCTTCTTGTTGAAGGTGGTATGAAATCACCTATGATTCTCATTGGTCCAACTAAATTCTCCGGTGGAAAATAATTAGCTTTTCCTTTTTTTCTGTTTGTTCTTCATCTAATTTTCTCATAATAGTTATTTCTTCGATTTTCTTTTCTAAAGGATCCACAGGAGTTTTCATAATAAAGGAGCTTCTTAGTACATCTATTCTTTAACAAATTCTCCAGTTTTTTTTCTTTGCCAAGCTTTTCTAGCACCTCTTATTGAAACATAAAGAATGGCTGTTACTCCAATTGTAGAATTTAAAGCAGTTATTGTAATACTAAAAACCATACGACCAGGATAAGAAGGACGCGGAGGAATTCTAAAACCATCGTATCCTGCTATTGTCATGTAGTATCTTGCTTTGTCTATGCTGAAGTTGTAGCAAATGATGTTTGGATTATTCCAAAGCCCTAATTTTGGATAAATAGGATTATCACATATCGAGTATTCTCCTCTATGAATAACATTGTTGATTTCAAATCTGTCAAGAGCATAAACAATTGCTTTTCTTACACATAAACCAATACTGACTGTTGGGTCGAGAGGTGCGGGAGCACGATTGCCTATAATTGGTCTTACTTCTCGCATATTGAAGCCGAAGAAACTAAAACTGTATGTTGTATCAGATTGTATAGCAAAGTCTGGATCAGCTATGTATTCGTCTCTCTTGTCTGGGTCCCAGGTAATAGGAAGAAGATCAATCTTACCTGCCTCAAATTCGAGTAGTTGGGTTTGTTGGTCAGGTATAATTCTGATTCTTATGTTATGCATACCATCCCAATCAGTACCGAAACCGAATCTTTCAGTCCAATTTAATGCCGGATCAATGGTAACAACGGGATCAAGTCTCCAGCTATCAGGTTTAACAGCTAAAAGAGTTTCCACTCCTTCAGTGAAATTACTGATTTCGAAGAGACCAGTTCCAAAACAATTAGTAGCAAAAGTATTCCAGGATGGGTGAGTAATATCAGGAGTTACTCCATCAGATAGATGTGTTTGATTGAGAAAATGCTCTGGGATAATTTGGGTATTAAGTGATGACAAAAATGGTGCATATTGCTCCTTTTCTGGTGTTGAAGGATCTCCATCAATAAATATATCCATAGTCCATTGATCGAGAATTTGCATATTATTAATCCAATTATATTGCTGCTGTTTGTTTGAGAGATATTTCAAGCTGTAAAGAGTAAAGTAAACGTCTTTTATATCCAAGTATTCATTAGTAAATTGATCACCAGGATCATCTCCCCATTTTATTCCTTGCCTAACAGTTATCCTTATTTGAGTTTCATTTATCATTTCGTAGCTTTTTGCTAGGTGTGGATACATAATATTATCATGATCGTACCAAATAAGTGGATCCAAACATGCGTCACTTATGAAACTTGATGAGGAATCTTCTAGGAAAAGAGGATTTAAATCTGACCATGCAGCATCAGCTATAACTACTTCATCTGTGCTTACTTGCCCTTCATGTGGTTGTATCCAATCCATTTTACCCCACGATTGAAGGAGACCACTAGCAAAATCATAATTATTTAACTGGGACCAGTGAGTTACATATTCTTTAGGTGAGTATGCGGGAGCCATAGGACATATTTTATCCATGAAATATTGTTGCCAAGCCCAGTAGTGTTGTACACGTTCTTCTGAATACGATGGCATCATTAGGGTACCTTGCTTTATGTACCATTCGTTTATGCCAGTTTTTAATTCTTCATCCCAGTCCATGCTAGTATGATACCCGAACAGGTTGAGTGAGCCGTTTTCGTTATATACACCAGTAAAATCGGGATCAATCCCTTTACCCTCCAGCTCTACATAACAAATATCGAAGTCCCTGAAAGTAATTAATTCACCAACAAAGGTTGGCCAATCTTGTACGATTATGTCTACATATATTCCAATTCTTGCTAGGTGTTGTTTGAGGAAGTGAAGATAATCTGGTCTTACTCCTCCACCATTTGTCTTTGCAACTAAAGTAAATATAGGTTCAATGCTTTCAGTTTCATGTAAATTACAAATTATTAGATTCAAACTAAAAATCACAAAGAAAAGACAAACAACTGCTTTTCCTCTATTTCTCATCATAGCTAACCCACCTCATACTTCCAACTATAACATTGCTCTTGAATGCTTATAATTTTTTCAGTGCTCTTTTTCCTGAAAGACCATATATTAATACCAATTCTCTTCCGCGAATTTCCCATATTCATCAATCCATCCAAGATATACTATAGCTAGGATTATACTTGAACAATCTCTAGCAAAAGTTTAGAAACAGTTTTTGAACTTTTTTTAAGTAAAAAAGGATG
>JABLTI010000194.1 GCA_013166835.1 Promethearchaeati archaeon
AGATGTCATAGGGTCCTTCTCTATTACCAGTCATTGCCATTCGAAAATCGATAATCTCAACTAGATTCAATAAATCCAAGAGCTCATCTTCTAAATCAAGAATACTGAGTTGACAACCAGCACAACCAGTAAAACCAACAATACCGATTTGTGGTTTAGCCATTACATTAAAGCCTCCGGGAGTGTTCTTATTTGTCTTAATGTAAAGACTGGACCATCGAGACAGACGAATTTATCACCAATTCCACAGTGACAGCATTTACCTACACCACATTTCATTTTTCGCTCAAGAGAAAGAAAAATATGATCACTATCTAATCCTAATTTCTCAAGTTCTATGTTTACGAATTTATACATAATTGGTGGACCGCAAATCATTGCGACTGTATTCTTGGGATCTAATTTATCTGTAATATTTGGGAATAGTGTAGTTACTACACCTAAATTACCGCCCCAGCACATTTCATCATCACGATCTACAGTACTGTGGAATTCAATGTCTTTACGCTTTTCATATTCTTCATTTTCTTCTGGAAAAAGGACATCAGCAGGACACCTATCACCATAAAGAATGTAGATTTTACCATAATCGTCACGATTGTGTAATGCAAATCTGAAAGCTGATCTTAGTGGAAGATAACCCAATCCACCAGTGACAAATAGTAAATCTTTGCCTTTATATTCTTCAACAGGAAAGTGATTACCAAAAGGACCTCTAATTCCAACAATATCTCCTTTTTTCAGCTTATGCATTGCATTTGTAACGTTTCCAACATTTCTTATTCCAAGCTCAAATGAACCACGTTTAGTTGGAGGAGAAGTGATACTAATAGGAACTTCTCCTATACCATAAACAGATAATTTAACAAATTGACCAGGACTGTTTTGAAAGAGTGGATTCAAGTGCTCTTCAACAAATTTTAACTCAAAAAGTTTGGTTGTTTCTGTTAGTTCTCTAATTTTTATGATCTTTGCTTCATGTGGTGCAATATATCCTTTATCATGTGCCATTATCGCTCTCATTTAGGATTCACCTCTCACATCATCTAAAACTTCTCTTACATCAATTTCTGCAGGACAGTACGTTATACACCTACCACAGCCTACACACCCTTCCATATTATATCTTCTCGGAATGTCAATGTATTTGTGTAAATAGCGATACCTGAAACGTCTTTCTTTTTCATGTCTAAAATCATGACCTCCAGCAACTCGAGCAAATTCAGGATAATAACAAGAATCCCATTCTCGCAGTCTTATTCCATTCTCTAAATCTATTGCAATTTTATCTTTAACATTATAACAATAACATGTTGGGCAAACAAAAGTACAAGAACCACAAAAGAGACAATCTTTTGTATATTTTCTCCATGCTTTTGATTCAAATTTATCTTCTAATTCACTAGCAAGACCTTCGACTAGAATATCTTTTTTGAAATTATTGTCTTTCAATTCCAATTTCCTAATATATTTATCATAATGCTCTTCCTTTGCATCCTCAAAAAGTTCAGAATATAATTCTATTATTCTTTTCCCGCCATCGGTATTAGGAACAACTAGATATTGATCTTTTGCAATTTCAGTAAACATCAAATCATATCCACTTTTTGGATCATTTGATTCCATTGATTTACAAAAGCAATTTTCATAACATGGTTTCAAACAGTTAATTCCAACAATTAATGTTCTATCTCGTAGGGTTAGATAGTATTCATCACGGAAATTTTCTTTGAATATTTCATCTAATACATTATTACCTGTTATGTCACAAGGGCGAACTCCAAAAACAACCACTTTTGTCTCAATATCCTTAATTGTTTTCAGCATATATATGTCAGTCACACCTTTTGTTCGACTAAATTTGAAAAGATCTTGTTGTGCAGGATGAAAGAGTTTTTTCAAGGGAATCATGGGTAAATCTGTATCAAATAGAACTTCTTCAAAGCTAGAGATTTCCATTAAAGTTGGAACATTATTTTTGTTTGTAGTAGCAATTACTATAAAATCATTTATCATTGAATCAACGAAATTGCTAATTTTTTCTCTAGAAATTATTTTAGAGGTCATTTTTTTTGCATCCAAAATCTACATGAATGAAGTCGACCAAGTGTTTGTCTCATCACCTTTTTAATTATATTGATGATGTTAATTATTTTTTTCTATTTAGAAAATTTGTCAAAAAACAAATACGGTATTAGAAATTAAAAACGAGTTCATAATATAAATCTAAACAATTAAATGAGATTCTTAGCATTTATACCAAAATATATTTAGAACTTGGATTAAAAATTCCTCAAGATAAACTTAAAGTTGGCAGAAATGTGTCTTCAGTTAAAGCCTATATTATCAAAGAATTGGAAGTTCCACCTGATTTAGAGATGAAAAATCAGTATGTCTTTAAAAGACAGAGAATTTTATCGTACAATATTAAGTCTCTAAAAATCAAAGAACATCTTGATGTTGATGAAAAACTAATTCTAATCCGTCCATGCGATGCAATTGCTCTCGAATATATTGATAAAGTAATGCTAGAGGAGCCTGCAGACCCACAGTACAAGATACTTAGAGAACAAGGTATATTTGCTGTTGTTAATTGCTTGAAATCTTGTGATGGGGGATTCTGTTTATCTACCGGGGGAAGTTTACTCAATAATGGTCTTGGTGATTTGGAATTAACACCTCTCAAAGATACAGAGTATTTTGTAGAAGTCTTAACAGAAAAAGGGCTAAAATATATTCAGAAACTTGGTTTAAAGGAAGCAACTAAAGGATTAGGAGAAAAAGTTGATAAAATGAAAAAGGATGCTCTTAAAAATCAAAATCAAGAAATCATTGTAATTCCTACCCCAGATCAGATACGAAATATACCAATGGAAGAATGGGAAAAGATTGCATCTGGTTGTCTAGGATGCGGTTTTTGTAATTATTCTTGTCCAACTTGTACTTGTTATGCTGAATCACATGTTAAAAAAGATACAAACAATTTCTCAAAGGTTCGAGTATGGGATGCTTGTGTTCTTGAATCGTTCAATCTTATGGCAGGTGGTCACACCTTAATGCCTAATCGTTCCCGTAGATTCCAGAGACGATATAGTCACAAGTTTGAAAACATTCCAGAACAATATGGAGTTTTAGGATGTGTTGGATGTGGTAGGTGTTACAAATTATGTCCTGCTCATTTTGATATTAAGAAAATCCTCAGTTATTTAGCAAAGAAGGGAGCTGAAGTAAAATTACCAGTCACAGCAAGCCAATAATTTGTACGATTACAAAAATAGAAAAAGAAACAGTTGATGTTAATACTTACACTTTTTCAGCAGATGATGAATCATTCACATATTTACCAGGACAATTCTTCATGCTAACAGTTTTTGGAGTAGGTGAAGCACCTTTTGCTTTTTCCTCTATTGCTGGTAAGAAATTTCAATCAACAATAAGAAAAGCTGGTACAGTCACAGAAGCCATACATAAATTAGAAGTTGGTAGCAAAGTAGGGATTAGAGGACCTTTTGGAAAACCATTTCCATTGGATGAGCTGAAGAAAGCAAATAGTATAATCATAGTAGCTGGTGGAATAGGACTACCACCATTACGTTCATTAATTCAATATATTTTTGCTAATGATTTTCCAAATCAAATTATCTTGTATGGAGCAAGAACACCCGCTGATTTATTATATAAAAAGAAGTTTGAGAAGTGGAAAAAGGATCCAAAAACAGAGATGCTTATTACCGTAGATAATGGTGATGCTAAATGGAAAGGAAATGTGGGCGTAGTTACTACTCTCTTTGATAAAATAAAAGTGCCAGAAAATGCCAAAGTAGTAACTGTCGGACC
>JABLTI010000013.1 GCA_013166835.1 Promethearchaeati archaeon
AACTAAAGCAATTTCTGTTTTTTTGTGTTGAATTCATACACGAAAAGCATATTAACAACATACTCTGTTGAAAACTCTAGACAAAGGAGTCTTTGATAAAATTGGTAAATTATGATAAAGATTTCTTGAGAAAGTATCAAAAAGCCAGAGATGAAAAGGATTCCATCCTCTGTGCTGGTTTTGATCCAGCAATTCCCAATCAACGAGAGAAGAACACATTGTCCGAGAAATATTTCATGGACAATAAATCTGTTGAAGAAGGAATCATTGCTTTTTTTGAAGAATTTCTTGAGAGTGTTCAAGATTATTGTTGTGTTATAAAACCGAATAATCAATATATATTCCACATGGGATTGAAATCATATCAAAAAATGAATAAAATGATTCATAACCAAGGATTAATTTCTATTCTAGACCAGAAATTAGGAGATATTGGTTCAACAAATGATTCAGGTTTTTATTGGATGAATGAAATGGGATTCGATGCAGTTACCTATTCTCCTTTTGCTGGTAATATTGCAGAGAGTTTGAATGCTGCGCATCAAGTGAAAAATGCAATTGTAGAAGGACAAAAGGGTTATGAGTTCATCGCAGGAAGGATGAAGGAGCTAAATGGTGATGGAATTGTTGTCGGAGCTACAGGACATGTAACAGCTGATGACCTTCAGAAAATCAGAGAATTAGCAGGTAATGATGTAGTCATGCTTATTCCTGGTATAGGCAAACAACAAGGGGACCTCGAGAAAGTAATTCATTTTGGAGGAGAAAATGTATTACTTAATGTTAGTCGAGCTATTTTATATTCAGAGAATCTGAAAGAAACTGCAAAGAAATACAATGATCAATTTAATGAGGTAAGAAAGGGAAAATAATCAATTAGTTGGTTATTTCCCATAATCACATTTCTCTTAAGAATTTTCTAAACATTGCTACATGAGTGAATGGTAGTGTTGTGATCTTACTTCTTCTTACATTACCAATTTCACTAATCTTTGCAGTATGTTCCTTTCCATTAATTATTACTTTTGGTGAATTTATCTGACGTGATAAATTGCCTTTAAGAACAAATGAAACTGAGAATTTTTTATCTATATCCCATGACATTTCTTTATCATCACTAGGTGCAAGCTCTGAAGGAAGGAACTCAGAAACTGTCAATCCACTTTCAATTTCATTTGTTATTGTACATGGTACTGAGGTGGAAGAAACGATTGTGCAAATATAGATGTTATCCTTGGGAGTTTTTTCAAGTATTTTTGAAATTGTACAGAATTCATCTTTTATTGGAATTGACAAGTCTGTTCTCCAAACTAAAGGAGATGGTTTAATGAGGTATTTTTGTAAGAACTTTGTTCCACTTTCAACATTTATTAGGCTTTGTTGTATGTTCATACCATAGTTTAAGCCAAAATCAATGAATTCCATTTCATCAGTTTTCGTTTCTTCTGTTAACTGCATTTCAGTTGGAATTAAATCTCTAATAAATAATTCATCTAAAGTTACTGGTAATAGGTTTAAGACTTCTGATGTGAAATAAGTACTGACTTTTCCATCTTCATCTGCTTCTCTCATTAATGAATTATAATCTTGAACTATGCGAATTTCCTCTCCCTTTCGTATCATAATTGTTCTAGGAATTCTTTTTTCCAAAGTGTAAAATGCTTTTACTTCTCCACCTGGTGCGAGAGAAGAAGCTTTCCAAGTAAGTTTCAATCCATTTTCAACAAGTTCTTTTTTGTACTTTCCACCTTCTTTACAAATTACTTCTTTAATTTTGTAAAGGTAAGGTATAATGTCTGAAACAATTATATTGGTTAATTTATGCTCAGTTTCATTCTTAAATGACGCAATAAGATTATGTTCAAGAATAGTTTCAGAGGGAGTTATTTCTAAGTTTAATTTGTCTTTATGTTCTACTCCACCACTATTCTGATAGGAGATTTTTCGGACTACGGTATTTGAAATAGGGGATTGATGTTTTTCGAGCATTTCATGTAATTTATCTTCTGACAATAGATGATCTGATCTTAAAGCAATCAAATTCGCTAAAACGTCAACCTCAATTGAAACTAAATCAGATGCTTCCACATGCTCAATTGTTACTCGAGATAGCTTTTCTAATGCTTGGGATGCTTTCTTAATTATTTGATAGGCTTCTTCTTCTCCGAGTTTGATTCCAAGTTTCTCAAAATATGTTGCACACCAAACAGCCATTCTTCTGTCATTTATTGGAAGATTTGTTCTGTTTTGTATGAACAATTTTAGGGTTTTAGCTATTGAAAACAATGATCTTGCTTTGTGTTGCATAATTTGTTCATTATTGTCATCATATACTCTGACAACTGCTTCAATCACTTCGAAATTATCCTTTTCACTAATTGGGGTGACTGAAAGAGACAGACTTGCTATGCCTGGAAATTTGGTGATTTCAGCTTCTTTGTCTATTGGTTCACTCATTTCTAACACCATTACGTCCTTACGTCTTAACACTAAATGTTACTTTTATATTAAATTTAGTTTTGAAGCACAAATACCATTAGATTTTTTGAGATTAAATCTTTTGAGGTATGAACAATTCTAAGTAAATTGCTTTCAAAAGATTAATTTAGTATAACCACAGATTAAAAAACTCGTAAAGATATTTTTACAGTATAGATATCTTAACGTTGTGGAGTGAAACGTATGCTGTATGCCATAAAACACGCATTAAGAGGGATCAGTCGTCGAAAACTGAAAAACCTCATAAATACTGTAGGCATACTAATTGGAGTTTCACTTTTAGCTGGCGTGCAAATAGCTACTGATTCTCTTGTTAATGCTATGCAAGAAACTGTGAGTTTGCGGTATGGTAATGCAGACATAGTTATTCAAAAAGGTGAATATATACCTGAATTTTTTGAATATAGCGTTTATCAACAATTAAAATTAGATTGGGAACTGATTCCCTATATAGATGGAATCGCCCCGAGAATAACGTCACAGGTTATAGCTATTTCGTCTGCAACGGAACAAACAGAACCTTTTGTAACGATTATTGGAATAGATGAAACATTAGATGAACCTTTTGGACAGTTAATACCGGATGATACTTTTGGGAATAATAATTTTGAGTTCAATGATCTAGAACTTCAGTATAGTGGAGATATATTACTATCCGCTGAGTGCGTAATTGGTAATCTTTTAGCAGAAGATATCATTGACTTCGATGAAGAAGACGAAGGATTAGTTATGCCTAATGTAAATCTAATGTCAATTCTCTACACAAATGTTAGTGGATTGTTAAATACCGAGACATTGAATGTTAAAGGAATTGCTAAAGTTGAAGGCAAAGGTGTGATTAACACTGGGTATGTAATTTTTATGAAATTAAGCCATCTACAAGTACTATTCAAAACAACCAGTTTAGGTATAAACAATATCATTATCAGCACATCTAAAGGAAATGATAATGCTGAATTTGTTAAGAATCTTATTCATGAAAGATTGGCATTTCACTATGGGGAAGAAGGCGGGAAATTCCAAGTTGATCCTCAAAAATTAGAAGCATTTAGGGACATTGAGGATTCTATCAGTAATTTCCGAGTTGTTTTGTATGTATTTGGTTCATTAATTATCATTTCTGGTATAATGTTAATCATAAATATAACGTTGATGAATATTGATGAGAGACAACGTTCAATTGGTATTATGCGAGCTATAGGAATGACGCAAAGACAGTTACTCATATCTTTAATTACTGAAAGCATGGTTCTCGGAGGAATAGGATCCGTATTAGGTCTTGGCGGAGGGGTATTAAGTGGTCAAGGTATAATTTTCCTTTTGGAAAATTTTCTTGATATAGGTTCAATTTTAAAAGATATACCATTAATTATTCAACCTCGAGGATTTTTGATATCGTTTGCAATTGGAATAATCATTTCTCTTCTAGCAGCACTTTATCCTGCATGGAAAGCTTCGCGAATTGATATAGTAGAAACAATAAATGAGGTTGAAACACCGCAGGTTCGACGTAAAACCGGTAATTGGTCCATCATCCTAGGTATACTTTTGATTTTAGCGTCAATAGGAGCATTTGTAATATCACTTAAAATTGAGACATTACCTGATTGGCGTTGGATGATATTCATAAGTAGTATACTGGGATTTCTCTTTGGATTAGGATTCACTTTATCAAGAATAATTGGCTCAAGAGTATCATTTAATGGATTTGCATTATCTTGGATGATAACTGGTTTACTTTCTGTATTATTACTGAATCCATTCATGAATAATATGGGAGTTGATGAGGAATGGGCTTTGTATACATTCCTCATTGGAATGTTAGCATTAGTATTTGGAACGATAATCTTTATTGCTTTAAACCTAGAATGGATTTCAAATCGATTTAATGATGTCTTTCAACAAATTAAGAAAATGCGTTCTATGGGAATTGTATCAATGCGTTATGTTGGGAAGAAACGAACCAGATCTGCGTTAACATTTGCAATCTTTGGTGTCATTTTAACTATGAATGTTTTTCTAGCTGTTTTCACTGGTAGTTTTACTTTGGGTTTCGATGATTTTGCTGAAAGAGAAGAAGGAGGAGTAAATATCATTGCGTATTCACCTGGAATTGATCTTAGTTTTCTCAATATTACAGGAGATCCAATTGATATTATAACAAATGCAGATCCTAATGTAGAAAGAGTTGTAGGAATGAAATTCAAACTTTCACTTTTAGGAGCATTTGCTAATCTGCGTTTTTCAGCAACGAACGAAACAACAACGATTACTGAAGAACTCCCTGTCCCATCAGATATGTGGGGAATTAATGAAGAATTTCTAGAGATGACTGAATATCCTTTCGAAAGTGTTTGGGACGGAATTTCCGGAGATCCATGGATAGCTGCTATGGATAGTACAACAAATTACATTATTTTACCCAATCTTTTACAAGAATTTGAATTTGATGAGGGAGGAAAAACGTATGTATTAGATGTAGAGCTTGGCAGTAATATCACCGTACCTGAGTCGGTTAATCCAGTTACTCTAGAAGTGACCTTAGGTAACTATACTGTAATTGCTTTCGTGGAGACAACATCCTACTCAATGTTGTTTTCAAGTTATCTCTTTGTAAGTGAAAACTCTACTATTTTCCAAGATATTAATGAACCCTCTGCATATCTTGTACAAACCAATCCAAGATTATCTACAGAAGAAAATTTAGAAGTAAGTAGAAATATAGAAGCAGAATTACTTGGTTTCGATACTTTGTGTATTAGAGATAGAATGGAATCCTTTATGGAAATTGTCACCCAATCAGTGAGTTTCATGCAAGCGTTTGTTTCACTTGGTCTTGTAGTTGGTGTTCTGGGTTTAATTGTGGTTTCACTGCGTGGTATTACTGAAAGAACTAGGGAAATTGGAATGATGCGAGCATTAGGGTTCCAAAGATCAGAGGTGATAACTGCTGTTGTTTTGGAGATTTTTGCAGTAGCATTTGTGGGTTTGGTGATTGGCTTTGTGAATGGATTCATTCTTGGGTATGGTATGTATACACAATATTTGGTTGAATTTGACTTCAAATTTATTATTCCTTGGGCAACACTTGCTCTGTTCACTTTTGTTACCATTGTACTTTCTATTATTGCAGCTGTTTTACCTGCAAGACGAGCTTCGAAAATACCCCCAAGTGAAGCCTTACGTTATACTGGTTGAAGATTCTTGCTGTTAGGAGAATTCGAGAAACACTTATTATTTAAGAGGTTATTCTTTTTGTGATTATTCACTGGGTGTGAAAAGACCAAATTGGCATTAGAAACTGTAGAAGAACTGATAATATTTGTCGATTTAGACAACTTCAAAGAGATATCAGAAAAGCAAGGTTGGGTAACATTCAAACCAAATGAAATTACTGGAACTCTAACTGAATTAATTTCTAATTTTATTAGAAAGCATGTTGGAGAAGTAATTTATGGTCTAGATGAGAAAAGAGGAACTGAAGAATGCATGTTACGTTTGACTGGAGCTTTGTTACATGAAGTTATTGTTTCCGATTTAGAGTATATTGCTAGCAAAATACGGGAAACCGGTTTTGAGTGTGGGTGTGAAGCTTCTGTAAGTATAGGGGTTTCTAGAGGTCCTTATACACCCATAAGACCAACAGGTCCCTATCAGTGGTCGAAAAGATTATTTAAGGGACAAGCACAAAGACTCGCACATAAAGCTTTGAAAAAAGCTAAAAAACAAGGTGGAAACAGAATCGTTTTCTTATGATTTTGGTCATACTTGGATCTGTTTGAAAATGAATCAAACTTTTGTGAAAAAAGCAACCACCCGAAGTAAAAGGAAGGGTTTTCTTGTTGATATGCATATTCATACAAATTACTCTATTGATTCAGCTTTTACTTTAGAGGAAACTCTTATAGAGTTGGATGGGGTTGTGGATGCTTTAGCTATTACTGATCATGATTCTATGGGGAACTTTTCCAAAGAGATCTTGCAAGGATTGGAATCAAAATATCATTTGAGGATTTTTTCAGCATCAGTTGAAATTTCTACTACTCAAGGGGATATTTTAGCATATGGTATTACAGCAGTTCCATCGCAAAATCTGAGACCTGACGAAGTAATTGAGATTATTCATTCAGAAAATGGTTTAGCAGTTGCTGCTCATCCATTTGCATTACTTGGTTTAGGAGATTTGATTTATGACCTTGAACTAGATGCTATAGAGATAAATGGATCGAGATCAAAACACACTAACGATTTAGCGAAGGAAGCAGCTGAATCAATGGGATTACCATGTATTGGTGGTAGTGATTCTCATAACAGATTTCATGTTGGCACTTGTGTAACAGAATTTCCTAAAAGAGTTGATTCCATAAAGGAAATTATTGATTTTGTTAGAAAAGGGAAATGTACACCTGTATTTATGCAATATTAGGAAATAAGGGTAGAATTTCATTCTTTAATTATCATCGTATCAATCATTTCATCAGTAAATTTATTTCTTCTCTCTTGATGTTCTTCTACAAATGTTTTTACTTTTTCAGCCAAGGTTTTCTTGCATTGACCACAGAGTAATTTTCCTGAGAGGCAGTTTGTTCTCATTTCTTCAATTTTCATATCATCCGGTTCAAAGAGATAATACTCATACCAGTAAACATTGCATTTATCTGGTTCACCACCAAGTTTTCTCTGTTCTTCAACTGTAGCTCGACCACCAGTATATGAACGCATAATTTTCTTACTAGCAGATTTTGGTGTATCAGTAGTAAAAATACACGAATCTGGTTCTGATGCTGACATCTTTCCTCCTTCTGCTAATCCCGGGAAGAACTTACAATGAATCGCTGCTGGCTTATAGTAACCAAGTTTTGGTGCAACATCTCGAGTTATCCTCCAATATGGATCTTGATCTATTGCTGCAGGAATTAGTATTGGGATTTTTTTTCCTTTTAGTTTAGAAGGAAGGAAACAAGGCATTGCTTGAATTGAGGGATAAAAAATCATACCAACATTGGATTCATTTGTGAAACCAAAAACAGCTTTGGCTGTTGAAAAAGTGGTTCTTTTGGCGACTTCAACAGCTATTTGATACATGGTTGGAGTTAATTGAGAATCAAAAATGAAGTGAGTTTTTTTAGGATCAAACCCAACAGCCATAACATCTTTAGCATTTTCGTAAGCATAATCCTTTGTTTCTTGAAAAGTTAGTTTTTGACTGAACAGGAATTTTTCATCATCAGTCATTTGGAAATAAAGTTCAACATCGAAAATATCTTGTAGCCATTTTGTGAAAATCCATGGTACTAAATGACCAAGATGTGTATGACCTGATGGACCTCTTCCAGTGTAGAGTGCGAATTTCTCTCCTTTTTCCAATTGCTTTAGAATCCAATCAAAATCTCGATGACTGAAGAATAATCCTCTTCTTAATAAGAGATGCAATTTACCTTTACTGTATTTATCAATAACAGCGATTTCTTTTTCTGTTAATAGGGTTGTCCCGAATTTTTTAACCAATTTCTTATAATCAATTACACCACTTACTTCCCAAGGTGTGACAACCATTTCTTTGGATATCTTACTTTTTTCTTCAGGCATGATTATTTCCTTCAAAGATTCCGAGTAATTATAGATATCTAGAAGATTTCTTCTAATTTAAAAGTCTTTCAGCAACTAGAAACATTACAAGATAAAATAAAGAATATTTGAGAATTCTAAAGCAATATAATCGAAAATTGAAATAAGAGGATGAAAAACTATTTAGGTTGCTTCTTCTGTTTCTTCCTCGACTTCACCGAGTATGATACCAGAATCATCAGAGCTTTGAGCTGCAATTTCATCGGGATCTCCGGTTTCTTTAAACCATTCCCCTCTCATATCAATAGATTGTTCCTCTTTAATTAGAGCTTTTCTCTCATGTATCTTATCCATTCCATCATACCATTTATCCATCTTTTCGGATCTAGCGACCTTTTCTGCTCTTCGATTTTTAATCTCTGTTGGGGAGAATTTCCATCGAAGCCATTCGCCAAATTTCATATTGTGTGGTTCGAGAATATATTTTCGAACAAAATACTGCACTCCCATAATCTGGGCGAATACGACAATAACTCCTACTCCTATTGTAAGATACAAATTTACAGTAGCACTTGTACCACCTCGTGTTATAACTAAATACATTGCAACTGGAATTACACCAATTGCTAGCATTAGAAAAGGAATCCCTATTAGGATAAATATTCCTTCTATCAAGTAGAACATAACTACATAGATAAAATCACCGAAACTACCGCCTCTGTGTTTCTTCTCGGGTGGAACATAAGTCAAAGTCAATCACATATGAGATTTGTTATATGAACTTTAACTTCGTTATTTATAAGCTTGTGTTTAATTACAAAAATAGAACAAAAAATTCGAACAGGTCATTATCGATATTATTTACCACCAAACATCTTTCCAACCCATCGTATATCCCACTGCATTCGCTGCAAAATGGAGTACTAATGCTAAGGGAATTATAATTACCCAATAAGTCCACGGAAAAGCAGTATCTATTCTTGCAAATGCTAATCCAAATACAATGAAACCAATTTGGTCTATTACAATAAGTGATCCACCTGAAGGAATGTTTAATCTTCTCTTAATAAAAGATCCAACAACATCTCCTGTAACCGCTCCGAAGCTTTGTAAGAATCCATTGGTTAATGGAACAATAAAAGGCACATCAACTATATTCGTGAACCACCATGAAACAAATATCCCTAGCAAGAATCCTCCTAGAAAACCGGCAGCAAATCCCCTCATTGTTTTATTGTTTCCAAGGATTCGTCTTCCATCAAACCAGTTCTTTCTAAAATCCATTGGTAACCCCCCTCCAAATAACATTGGAGTTGTATTTGATAAGAAAGCTGGAAGAACAAAAAATATTGCATTAAGAACCTCTGATTCAATTAAGAGTTCAAACCAGGATGGAATCATTTTTCAAACACTTTAAGGAGTTTTTATGTGTATAATGCCTATTGAACGAGAATTATAAACTATTAAAATTTTCTCATGTTAAACAATTCTAGAAAATAGCTAAAGTAGTTAAAATACTTTAATATCAATATTTAGTGAGAGAAAACAGTTTATCAAATAGATAGGAGAACAGCACCTACCATTGAATATCTTTTGTAAGAACAGAATTAATCTTAAATTCCGTAATTCTGAATTACTACTCGATCCAGAGGTTATGGATTCTAGTGCTAACTGTATATTCGTTTCTCATGCACATACAGATCATTTGCCAAGAAGTAAGAGAAAACCCAATTTTACTCCAACTGCTGTGTGCTCAGAAGCAACTGCAAGACTCTTTTTTGAACGAATGGGTTATAAAATTCAGCAGAATAATACTTGGAAGAATGATGATTTTGAAATTAAAACCCTACCAGGTGGGCACACGTTTGATTCAACAGTAGCTGAGATAATCGATCATGAATCCAATCAAAATATAATTTATACTGGTGACATTAATATTGAAGATAGAGGATATCTGAAAGGTTTCGAGCCGAAAAAATGTGATATATTAATACTCGAAGCTACCTGGGGGGACCGTGACTACAGATTTCCATCTTTTGATAAACAAATTGAACAAGCAAAAGAATTCATTCGTAATGAATTAGAAAAAGGCTATCCGGTAGCACTTCTTGGATATCCACTTGGAAAATCACAATTATTGAATTTTTGCTTTGGGAATTTGTGTGAAATACGTTACTCAAGTAATTCAATTTGGAAAATGGAGCAAGTACACAAAGAACTAGGATTAGAACTATTTGAAACAAAGAAACTACCACAAAATCCAGATGAAGAAGGATTAGTTGGTAACAGTCCTTGGTTACTATTCTATAATCACATAGGCAATCGAGATCCTACACTTAGCAAACTAAAGACAAAATACAATTTGAAGGTTGTCGGTTTTTCAGGTTGGGCTAAAAATCTTGAAAACTACAAATATAGAATGGGTGCAGATGCTGCTTTCACAATCAGCGATCATTCAGATTATAGTAGTTTATTAGAAATTGTGAAGAAAAGTAATCCTAGCAAAATTTTCACTGTTTTTGGGAATGCTCAAGATTTAGCTAGAGATCTGCAAAAAGATGGTTTTAATGCTGTACCAATAAAAAAAGGACAATCTACATTGGATAATTTCTTTTGATGGAAAATATTAGTCTTCTTGAATTTCCAAATGCTCTCGAGCATAAATAATTAACCCTCTTCGTTTTGCAAATTTCACTGCTGAATCACTGAATAAGTTTGACACAATCATTCCTTTTCTATCATTCAAATCATTTAAAATTCGTTCAAAACGTATTAGACGATCTACTCCAACAGCTCGTTTCCAATCAACAATTTTCACAAATAATTGATTAATTTCTAAATCTGAGTTTGTTTTCAATAACATCTCAAAATGGTGTTTTTTTCCGCTTGTTCCGACTACATCAACTTCCCTTTGAATTACGAAATCCATACTTTTGAAAAATGCTTTGGCTAACTCTAGTAAATCCTGTAACTCTTCATCGTTGTTTGGCAACACCTGTATGAGAGACCTCCTAATTCACCTGCAATATTTCATCACTAACAATACTACTATTTTAATTCTTGTTCTTTTACTTTTTCTCTTGAAATACGCGATTTTTCCACAATTTCTTCAAGATTTTGCATACCTATTTCTCGTTTTTTATTTTCTATTTCTTGAATAGCTTTTACGAGAAAGCTGTTGAGTGGTGCTTCTAAACCAAATTCTTTAGCTTTCTTTACTATATAACCATTTATGAAATCAACCTCAGTTTTTCGTCCAGCCTTCAAGTCCCATAAGAGAGAGGATTTTATTGCTCCATGTCTTTTAATACTCACTAGTTTAATGATATTACTTAAGAGCCCAAATTTTATTCTTGTAAATAGACTATCTTTAGTTCTAGCTTTGTATAGGAAAGAACGGAGATTTATGTTATCTACTTTTTCAAGAGTAATATTGTTTGCTTCGGCAATGTGTATACCTTCTCTTTTCGTATCACCCATTATTTGGGATAAGATTTTGTGATTATAGAGTTCACCTATTGTTAAATCAAATAATGCACTTAAGGGTGCAATTACAGAGTTTACTATTAGTTTACTCCACCTATACCCAACAATATTATCAGTTAAAATAGTTGGTCTCCAAAGATCAAGTAAGGATTTCATCTCAATTAATCTCTGATCATCAGAATTGTTGCCAGCTTCAAAACCTAAAATAAAATTACCAGTTTTTGATGTAATCCTTATTCTCCCAGGTTCGGATTTAGTAGCTCCCCAACCAACTACTCCTGCAACAATTTGTTCTTGAGGGAGATATTTAGCCATAATGTCTGTATTACCAAAACCGTTTTGTAAACTATAAACGAGACTATTAGGAGTTAATACTGATTTTATATCCTTCATTGCTTTTTCAGTATCTAAATTTTTAACAACAACTAAGATATGCTTAAATTTTCGGTCAAAATCTTTTATGTTATTCTCAATTGGAATTGTGAAAGGTTTCTCAAAATCTTCTATTAACAAACCATTCTTCTTGATTGCATCGTAATGATCACCTTTTCTATTTACAAAATAGACATCTTTATTTGCAGATTGAATAATTGCTCCTATTGTTCCTCCAATAGCACCTGCACCAATAATTAATACTTCTCCTGTTTGCATCTTCTTCATAGAAATTCACCACATGAAAGGACTTCTAAGTATGTGTTTGCAGTAAACAACTAATAAGAGCTATAAATCAGTAGATTTATTTCTTTCGCTAAAAGTAATAAGACCAATCAAAATAACATTGTTTCCTTATCAATAAATACAGAAATACTAAAAATTCAAAAACAATTTAAGACACTATGGGATTAGTTTGTAATGGAAGGTATGAATATGGATTTGGATTCCTCAAAAGATATTGAACAAGAAACTCTTTTTGATAAAAAAATAAGTATTAAAAACATTTTAACTGAGGGTATAGCACAATTCCATTTGAAAATCGCGGGAAACAAAATCTCTGCAGCGAGAATCGAAGGATCATTTGATAATTATATTGAATACAGTAAGCTGCTGAAAAGCAATTCGTGGGATAAAGGATTAAGTGTTTCTCTTGATAAAGTCACTCTTTATCCATATCACCTTCAAGTTGCTTATGTACAAGCTTTTGAAAAATTATTGGGAAATGCTTTGGAAGTTTCTAATAGAGCAAAATATTTACGAACAATCATTCTAGAGTTAGAAAGAATATCCCATCATCTCTCATTCATTGGTGTTTTAGGAAAAGGTGTCTCTTATCCACTTTTATTCTCTAAAGCAATTTCATTACGAAAAATTATTATTGATTTTATAATTGATTTAACGAATTCTTCTGATAGAAAATCCTACATTAAATTTGGAGGAGTTTCTAAAGATATTGATGTGAAACTAACTAATAGAGCATTTTCTGTTTTAGAGATAATCAAGAAAAGTAGCTTGAAACTGAGAAAGAAAATTTCTAGAAATTCCATATTAAAAGGATTATTGCAAGATGTAGGATTTTTATCTCGAGATTCAGCTAAAAAATTATCTTTAGTAGGACCTATAGCAAGAGCCTCAGGTGTAACAGCTGATGTCAGAAGAACAGATCCTTATGCAGCCTATGAAGCAGTTCAATTCAATGTTCCAGTGTATGATTCTTGTGATCTCTATGGAGAAGTGATGGTTCGAGTTGATGAAATCATAGAATCTATAAATATATTAAAACAACTTCTATCAAACCTACCAGAAGGAAGCTTAAATCAGGAATTTACTCAAGATCAGATTCCAGCAAAAAATTCCATTATGCGTATTGAAACACCATCTGGAGAGCTCTTTAGTTTTGCAATTAGTAAGAAAGGTACACTTGCTGAAAAACCTGTAAATTATAGTATTGTCTCTCCAATTAAACTTAATATACTAGGAGTTCTTTCCCGACTTTCTGGAGAATCATATGATAATGTATTAGCTATCTTACTATTAATAGGTGAAGGCTGGAGTAGTTTCATGTAGAGTCACAAAAAAATTAGTGTTCTACTTTTTTATTGGATGACTTTCAGAAGGCTCATTATCTAATCTTGTTAGTTTTTTAGTTGATTGAATAAATTTTCTCAAGTTTTTTCGTTCAAATATTAAGAAAATTGCTAGTTGAAGTGAAACTCCACCTATTATCCAATATACTGATCCCATCTCTCTTCCGGGTTCTTCAAATGAACTAGAAACAATATCGATGCTTTTCGTAATAACGAGTACTCCTTCCGCAACATTTGGAAAGCTACTCATTTGTTTCATATTTGAAGTAGTCGTTCCTGAAACCAATAAACCATCGGTATACCCATACGAAAGCCTAGTTTGGTTTTCGAATTCACCAAAATAGACATACTTTCCTAGGTAATCAGATAATATGAATTCTTCATATAGTGTAATATTCGAAAGTAAATTAGTTACATTACGTATTCCCTCAAACGTTGAGATAAGACTGTAGTTTGTGACTTGATAATTATTTGCTTTGATGGTAAGATTTTCTCCAATTGTAAGATTGGCTTTTGTCCAGAAAAATGCGGTGGTATTTATTGGATAATAAGATGTATTTGTTGAAGAAGAGATTCGATGTGTATAATTATCGATAGTTATATTATCTTCTGCTAAATTAAAGTACTCAGTTGAGTGTCTTTGAATAGTTTGGTTTTCATTTATCATTAATTCCTCATTGGATGAATAAGTATATTGCTGCACTATGTCAAATTTAATTTCATCCTCTGTTACATTCATTACTTTTATTGAAATCCCTGTGATTTCTTCTATTGACCATCTCAAAGCAGTATAATTAACAGTTTCCAATGTTTGATTGTCATTTTTCTCCAAATACAATCCTGTTATGTTTCCTTCGAAATTAAAATTGATAGCTTCTTCATAAGAAAAGATATCATCTATTTTAAAGAGATAATGATTTGCAGAAGTAGAATCATCTAAGAGTTTTGCACCAGAAACTAAGGTTGTGAATATAATTAAAATGCAAAATATTACAGAGAACAAAGTTCGATATATTCGTTTGTAATTTTTTTGCATGTCTTAATAGCTCCCAAATTAGCAAATCTAATTGTTGCGTCAAAAGATTTTTAGCATTTCTCAATTAATCATTTAAATATTAAATATCCTTAGTATTAAAAGGGAAAAACTAGAATAAATTTCCTTCTATATAAAGCAAAGGATAACTAATTGGAGAAGCGCTAGATGTTAGGTCCATGGTTTGAAATCGTAATATTTCCAGGATTTGTCTTTATAGTTATTCTAGCAATTTTAAGTGAACAAATAAATAATCGACTTAATTCTCGCTTCTACTTCAAGACAGAAAAAACACCAATGTTTATTCCAATTGTTGAAAATTTCAAGTTTTACATAAAAGGAGAGCAAGAAAGTATAAGTAGAAATTCTATTCTCCAAGGAATAATACTAGTTCTTATGGTAGCTTTACCATTATTTAGTTCCTTACTGCTACCAATCAACCTTTGGAGATCATTTGAAAATCTCCAAATACCAAACTGGATAGGTGTTTATGGTGGGTATACTGGTACAAATGAAGGTATTGTAGGAGTTATTACTTTTGAAGGGGATCTCCTTTTATTATTTGTACTAATACTATTTTTTGGTTTCCTCACATTTTTGGCTCAATACTTGAATAAACATCATTCCGCGAAAGAATCCCTAACAAAAACTTTCACTTTTATGATTTTTGACATTCCATTATTTTTTGTTTTAATTGGTCCAATTATCGCTAAGAGATCTTTAAGTTTAACAATTCTTGCAGAAGATATTCGTAGGATTGTTAATTCCAATTTAACTTTTGGATTAGTATTTTTACTTCCAATAGCTGTTGTGGTTTCGTTGTTTTGTTTAGCTATGAAATTTGATCAACCTTATTTTGATCGAATTAATACTGATAGCATTATTAGAAGTAATGCTCCTACTCCTAAGAATTGGAAATTAAATTTTTGGAATCTCTCCATGAGACTCATGGAAGTTGTCATCGCAGGTTTAATAGTTTCTGTTTTTTTAGGAGGTTCCTATTTACCAATACCTATTCACGGGAATTATCAGATATTAGCCAACACTGCGAATTTTATTTTCAAGTGTCTTGTTGTATTAATGATTACTACAATAATTCGAGCATTAAGACCCCGAATGAGAGCAAATCAAACATTCAATTTTGCTTTGAAAATACTTACACCTCTTAGTTTTCTTTCGATTCTTCTAACCGGGGGTTATATTGGTTTAGTTGGTATAAATTGAACTACGTGAATGATTACGTTAATAAAACATGATGTAATATTCTTTCTTGTAATAGGTGAAGTTTGCTATGGTAAGTGACTCATTTCAATTAGCTATGTTCATTATTTCACCAATCGTGCTTATTCTAGATGCCATTGTAATTACTACAGGCATTTTTCGAAAACTCATTAGAAAAGAGAAAGAGGATATTGAGGAACGTACTAGACTTTTCTCTATGGTAGATGTTATGGAGAAAATAGGTATTGGTCTTGGTATTCTTACCTTAATCTTGGCAGGATTTCTTGCAGTAAATATTCCTGATATACAAGGTGAATGGTTAGGTTGGTTCAATCCAATAACAATTATTTTTCTTGTAATTATTGGATGTCTACTTGCACTAAGAACCCTAGATGATACACCTGTAACAGCCCTTATTGCAATACTTGCTGGTTTACTAGGAGCAGCAGTTTTCGCAGCAGCATTCGGAGAAAATGAATATGGCAGATGGATTTACTTTGCAGTGTTCTTGGTAGTTGATGTAATTGTTTTCATTCTGGTACGAATGTTAACGAAACAAATGGCTATGATTGGAAGAATTCTGAATTGGTTCCCAGTAGCAATTATTGTAGTATTTGCTTGCTTAGGTTGGGGAATATTTCAAATAGTTTTGTTAATTATGCAAGGTATAAATCTGGTAATATTACCATAAATAACGATGATCGAGTTTCTCGATCAATTCTTTTTTTCTTGAAAAAATCAGTGGATAATAAATTAAAAAAAATAAGTGAAAAAAAATGAAAAAAGAAAATGAAATATTAGATTAATGATCTCTAATAATCATCTTCGTCGTCTTCGTATTCTTCTTCATCTTCTTCTTCTAAAGCATCCATTTCAGCAATCTCTTCAGCAATTTCTTCGCCAGGTCCACCGTAATCTTCTTCTAATGCTAGTTCAACTTCGTCAGTTTCTTCAATTTCCTCTGGTTCTTCAAAGATATCTTCCGGAATTTCTTCAACTAATTCAGATGCTTCAGTCTTCAAGGCAATCATGAATCTACGAGCTAATAAGTCATAAAACTTAGTTAGTTCACCAAGATCATTGGCTTCGTAAAATTCGCCTCTACCAATTTCAGATAATCGTTTCAATAGACGGTTATCAGCTTCTCCTAAACCAATAGTATAAAGTACTGTATTTGGATAGTCTCGTCCGCATTTTCGAGCGATTGGTACAGGATTTATGCCTAAACCGTTACCTTTGTTCGGTTGTCCATCTGTTAAGAGAACAATCATTGCCGGATTCCTTTTACCAGTTATAGAATTAGGCTCAAATTTTGCAGTCATTTCATAAGCTTGTTGTAATGCTCCACTCATAAAAGTGAGACCACCACCTTTTGAACATCTTTTTGAGACATAATCTGCAATTATTTCTAAGCCAGCAGATTTTGCTTGTCCTGTACAAGCAATGACTGGTGTTGGACTTCCAGTTCCATAGTCTACTTCGAAAACATCAACGTCACCAGCAAAGCTGATTATGGAGAGCTGTTCTCCCCAACCTCGAGAAACTTTCTGAGATAAGAAAAGCAATGTCGCTAATGCTGCGCCTTTGATTCGTGAGACCTTTTTCTCATCGAATTCATCTAAGAGATTTTCTAAATCTCTTCCACCCTTTAAGCCTCGTCGAAGACCTTCAACTGCTGTACCTGTTCCTTTTACAACCATATCTTCTTTGCTCATTGAGCCAGATACATCAAGAACTAAGACTGCGTTAAATGACATTTCACTTGCTGGAACCAATTGAACTTCAATTTCTTTTCCAGAAGGATCGATAATTCCAACTTCATCACCTTCTATTTCTGGATCAGATTCTAAGAAAATGATTTTGACATGACCACAACCTGCATCAGGCCAATCGACTTGCAAGTTTCTGTAAATCGGACGATTTCTAATAACTGAAGTCATCTCATCAAAGTTTTCTAATATATAAGAAATGCATTCCTCAACTGGTTGACCTTCTAAAGGTTCGATTCCAAATTTTACTCGAGTAATTGGCTCTCTTTTCAAATGAGCTTTTCTGACCTTTACTCGATCACCATCACTGATATTAGCAGAATCTAGTATCCCATTGTCAACAGCAATAGATTCAGCTTCAACCTCATCATTCTCCAATACCTGTACAGCACAGCTATCTTCAAATTCATTGATGAGTTGAATTATATCAAAATCGTCTACGCCGATTCTTTCCATATCACGTTTATTCAGGTAGGATCTTCCGTCAATTTCACCTACATTAATGACTGAAATATCAATAATTTTCTCAACCATTTTACATCATCACTGTTTTTTTGTGTAATTTTTATATATGATTACATACATTTACATACTTTACCTTTTAAAATGTTTGCATTTGGAGATAGCACAGAAATAAGAAACAAGATCATTTGAAAAATACTAGCAAATAGTATAAAAAATAAGAAAAATAAAGAAAAAAAAGTAAAAATCTAGACAAGGAGACTAATCATCAAATATGAATTCAAAGGATTTTTCTGCCTGAACTCCACCTGTCTGATCTTCATAATATATACGTAGAGTGTATTCTAAAAAGTGTCCAAATATGAATAAACCTTCAGCGGTTTCTCCTTCAGGAGGGAGGGGTGGGAAAAGTGAACTGGCAGTAAAATTAATTGTCACCGTGAGTTCTTGACTCTTCTGTAATGTTATCCAATAAGCAGAGCCATTTCTAAAAGCCATTGGAGTATTGTCCCCATATACTATACTGTCTCTAAGAATAGTGACTTCTTTCAGAATTCCTACATCATAATCACAAATCATCCTAAAGGATAGCTGAATATTATCAGTAGTATTTCCTCTGATGGAATTAGCTTTTATGGTCATATTAAGATCTTGACCATAAAACGGAATTGTTGCAGCCATTACAATAAAAAATACAGCTAAAACTGATGCAGCGACAATTATACCTATCATTATAGGGGTCATAGCTTTTCGATTTTTTAAGATACTTGAGAGCTTCATTGATTCAACACTATCCATCTTGATCGGTTCTTGAATGAATTATTTATCAAACCTATTACAAACACTTTCAGATTGTTAATATTCCTTTAAAGTTATTTGGATAATTAATAATTTTTCCTTTCAAATGTTAATTGAAATCAGTTTTACTGTTAAAAAATGATTTTTAAAGAATTTGGTTCATTCTTTTTTATTAATATAAATTGCATTTTTATCACTTTTGCACTAATAATTGAATTTATTATAAGATACAAGGTATACAGTAATAAGAAAACTTACACCTATTAAAATTATTCAAAATTGAAATTTGTCGAAGACTAGTACGTATCGAAAACTTAAATAGGTAATTTTTGTAGGGATAAAATAAGTTTACTAGAAATATAAATAAATCAAGGAAATAAAAACAATCGGAGATTCTCTCGGTGGTAACCTTCTTCAAAGTAGTAGTTCTTGGTGACGGCGGAATTGGAAAAACTTCCATATGTAACTATTTGACAACTGGCGAATTCTTTGGTAGCTATAAATTATCAATTGGGGCAGATTTCTTTAGTAAAAAATTAGTGGTTGATAGTGAGGAAGTAACCTTACAAATATGTGATATTGGCGGACAAGATCAGTTCGCTGAAATCAGCAACATTTTTACCAAGGGTGCACATGGATGCATTCTCTGTTATGATACAACACGTCGAGATACTTTAGATTCTTTAGATCGATGGATTGGGAAGCTAGAAGATAACAGTATTCCTAAAGTCTTAGTTAGCACTAAAAATGATGTAGAAGATCTTCGTGAAGTTTTAGATGAAGAAGGGATTGAGACTGCAAAACGACTTAATATTTCTTTCTATATTCCAACAACAAGCTTGAAAGGAATAGGAATTACCGAAACTTTTGAAGCTATAAGTACATTAATGCTCTTACACAAAAAAGGAATGGATATGCCTGCAACTGAGTTGGTAGATGTAACACAAGAAAAACAATTAGAAATTCATACAATCTCTGGATCACAACATATGCAAGCTCAACCTTTAGGTATAGGGCGTGTGCCTTCAGCAGCAAATCATCTTGAAGCACCAATAGCTCCGGTTATTGAAGCAATAAAAGAAGAATACACACCACCTGTCGTTGAACCTACTGAAGCAGAACCATCATTTACTCAACCAATAACCCTAACACCACCAGTTGTAGAAGAACATATAGAAGATAGAATCATACCTACTCCAAAAGAAATACAAAGCATAGAACCCCCTACAGAACCAGAAAAAACTGCTATACAGCCAATTACTACAATTACTCCACCAATTTCAGAACAAAAGACAAATGATGAAGAGTCCGAAGATAAAGAAAGCACTTCTTTTCTAGACAGATTACGTAAAGAGAGAAAGAAAACAGAAGATGAAGAATGAATAGGAACTAAATCTTTTATTCTACTACTTTTATTTATTATTTAATTACCCAAATTTCCGGATCTTCAGTAATAGTTACTAATTTTTCTTGTATTGCCCTATATTGCAGAATTAAATTTTTACCATATTCTGTTAATGAAGTCTTTCCTCCACCACCAGTTCCTCCCCTTTCGCTAATCACTACAGGTTGTTCTAATTGCTCGTTGATTTCAGTTATTAGTTTCCAACCTTTCCTAAATGAAATATTACACTCTTTAGTAGCCTCCGTGAGGGAATCAGTACGATCAATCGCTTCGAGAATAGCCATCCGTCCGGGACCAAGAATAGAGACACCTTTCCTTTCAATCCAAAATTTTACTTTAACTGTGAAATCGTGAGGCACTTTTATCAACTCAAGTATTCACTAATAAACATTACATAAATATATTATGAATTTTAATGAAAAAATACTAAGAAAGAGAAATAGCTTTATCAAAACAAAACTTAAAAGGAACAAAGAGTAGATGATTGATATATTTATCAAAAAAGATATAAAACAATTAACCTACCATTACAACTGTTGGAGGAAAATCAATTGGGTTACGAAATGACAAGGCCATCCCAGAAGTGGATTGGTATAGGCTTATTATTTACAGCTTTCGTATTAATGCTCTTCACATTAGCTGTTCCTTATATTAATCATTTTGGTGAAGAAAACAGTAGATATACTTATTTCACAAGATGGAATGGTCAATGGAAGGAAGGACAACAAACAACTTATAATGATCCTGGATTATTATTGGATTTTCCTAATGCCGCCCCCTGGTTTATTGGCTTAGGACTTCTCATAGCATTTATTGGAGCAGGATATCTATTCTGGTTAACTTATTCAAATAAAGCTTGTTACTTTACTCGGGAAAAACCGGGACCTATTGGTGGTAGTGTAGCACTTGTTGGCATAATATTCTATTTCATTGGCAATTTTCTTTATGAGCACTGGGCTACAGGAACACCACGACCTTTAATTGGTTGGCCAGCTGATTCAGATTTTATTATCTCAACTGTTCGACTGTCACCAACATTTTGGGTTGGTATCGCTTTAGGTGTTATAGCAATAGCATTAACTGCAATGAATATACTATATTATTTCGATACAATATCAAAGCGTCCTGTAAAATAAGTGAAATCCTCTATAATAGAGGATTTATATTTTCTTATTTTTTATTTTTGGAATTTATTATGATATCACATTATTTTAGACTTCTTCTTATAGAACCCTTGATTTTTGGGAATGTTAAACCACAAGCATCACAAGTTTCCCATACTAGACCATTAATTAAATCACCAGTGTTATACCGAATAAACACAGTTCCACGCCAATCAATATGACTGAAACATAAATATCCTGGTTCTCCTGCTTCTACAGGTTCTAATGAATTTTTATCCAAAACTTCCCAATAGAAATACCTTGGATTTAGATGTATGCCACTGTTTTCAGAGCATTCGTAGAATGTACCTTTAGTACGATTATTTGTGTAACTTTCAATAATTTCAGGTGTTGAACCTAGTTCTGCAAAAAGACTCTTTATCTCAGCTTCTGTTTCTTGTAATAATGGTTCTCCTGTTAATAAACAGACTTTGAAACTACTAATCTTGTTTATTTCTTTTTTACTCAATTTTTCTATAGCTGAAGTCAACCATTTTTTAGTTAAAGTGGGTGTTCCTAAAAACAACTCAAAAGTAATATTGTTTGCTAATTTAAATTGCTCTTTTGGAGATGTCTGTTTATCACCACAAGTAAAGAATGTTCCTCCACCGACTGAGAGTGGTGCCCAAACACTTTGGAAAAAACTAACAGAAGGTGATGCTGGCATTATATTGAAAACCTCCCAATTTGCTCTAAAACCGGTCATATACAAATGAGCAACAATCTCTGGAATATTAACCAATAAGTCACGTTTTGTGTAAGCAATTAAGGCAGGTTGTTTTGAACCACTTGTATTGTGAAAGTGAACAGGCAACCACTCATTCACAGCTTCCATTATTATGCGTTCTTCTTCACCAACAGGTTCCTTTGCAAACACACCTCTGAGATACGTTTTATTAAGAGCCTTCAACCAATACTTAAAAGATTGAAATGGGGATAATGATTCTGTTTCAAAATTGCATTCCCACCATTCAGGTTCGAATGGTTTTAGGATAAACTTCTCAGGATTTTTCATGTGGTCGGATTTTGTGGTTAGGGGGATTTTCTGGAAGTCTGTGATACTATCTATCCATTTTGGATCAATATTATGGGTTTGGAACCATTCACGATAAAAAGGACTGTATTTTGCTACAACCTTCTGTAAATAAACAATGAGTCTATTTTCAGCTTTTCTTTTCTGCTTCTCAATACTCCAACGATAGTTGTAAGATGCCAATAATTTCACCTTTAATTCACTTAAGATTATACAAACAAGAAATGATATTTCTTATTCAAAATAAATATTTTCTGAAGAACACATCATTTGAAAGAGTAGAGTGTAAAAGAATTTAAAAAACAGCCTTAAATTGTTTAAATGAAAAACTCTCTTGTTGGTTTCTACAATGGCGAAGAAAATTGGTATATTAACAAGTGGTGGAGATGCACCAGGCTTAAATCCTGTTATTGCAGGTTATACAAAAACAGCCATAAAGAATGGTTATGAGGTCATAGGTTTTCTTGATGGCTGGAAGGGATTAATTGAAGGGCACTATGAGAAGCTAACCTTAGATCGCGTTAAGGAAATAGTCCAAGAAGGAGGTACTATCTTAGGTTCATCAAGAACTAATCCTCGAAAAGAAGAAAAAGGGTTTGAGAGAATTTTTGATACATTGAAGAAATTAGATATTTATGCCTTTGCTGCATGTGGCGGTGATGATACACTCGGAGTTGCTAAGGAACTCAATGAGAAAGGAGCTAATGTTGTTGGTGTACCTAAAACAATAGATAATGACCTTGAAGCAACAGATCAAACTTTTGGGTTTGATACTTCGATAAATATCGCAATGGATGCAATTGACCGTTTGCGAACAACTGCTCGTTCGCATCATCGAATCTTTGTTTTGGAATTAATGGGAAGACATTCAGGATGGATTGCTTTAGAAGCTGGAATGGCTGGAAATGCGAATGCAGTTATTATTCCAGAATTCGATTATCCATTAGCTGAATTATGTGAATTATTAAAGAAACGACATGAAGGTATACGCACTTATAGTATTGTTGTAGTTGCAGAGGGTGTTATCTTTCCGGAAATGAAAGAAAAGGTCGAAAAAGCTGGTAAAGATTCTTTTGGTAATGTTATTCTAGCAAATTTGAAAGTAGGAGAATTTTTAGCTGATGAAATAAAAGAACGCACTGGACTCCCAGTACGCGCTGTAACTTTAGGGCATATACAAAGAGGTGGACCACCAAGTGCTTATGATAGATTTTTGGGGTTAAGATATGGTGCAAAAGCAGCTGAATTAATTCATACTGGAAAATTTGGTCGCATGACAAGTCTTCAAGGAACAAATATTGCAGATGTTCCTATTGAAAAAGCCGTTGCTAAACGAAAAGTTGTATCCAAAGAATTGTGGTTATTAGCGAAATCATTTTTTGGTTAACTTTTTGTTTTTTCCTTTCATGTATACAAGGGTTTATAGGTTTAGTTGTAAAGGTATGTAATTGTATGTAGATTAGTCTTTTTAATTAAAGAGATTAAACTATAGTTATTGATAGTCTTGTATAAGATAGAAAGAGGACGCCGTTTATGATATTAGTATATGATAAAGAACAACCTGATAGCAAACCCCTAACATTAAATGTAATTGATACTCACACACATCTCGGCAAAGAAGAGGTGGTAAGGGGCAAAGGTAAGGATTATCGAATTATAAGACCAAAAGATCACTTAGATTTCTATGAGAAGTTAAAGTTCGATGTTTTTCAAAGAATTAATGCTTATCCTGAGGATTATGCTTACGCTATGCCAGAGGATCCAAAAGAGTTCAGTTTACCAGCAACGCAACTTCAAAAATTGATCTTTAAAGAAAAAAGAACAACTCAGAATCTAGGTTGGTTTGCAGACAAAATCGTCACTTTTCCATTACATGATATATTGCAATCTAAGACTGATCCACATTTTAAGAAATCAAATGATTATATATTAACTAGAGCTCAAACTTTAGAATATGGGTCACGACTTGTACCATTTTGTAGAGTGGACCCCAGAGATGAAGAAAAAGCTATAGATGAAATCGAGCGTTGTATTGAATATGGTGCCAGAGGATTAAAGCTTCACCCATTGTCTGAAGAATGGATTGAAGAAATTGTAAGCGACAAAGTTATTGACGTCGTACGTACTGCAGTTGATAATAAACTACCAGTACTCTTTGATTGTCAGAACTATAAAACAGCTGAAGAAATTCACCAAGTAGCCATGGAAGTACGAGCACAGAGTAAAAACAAAGATTTTACTTTAATTGTAGGACATTTTGGTTTTGATTATCTAACTCCAGGAATGTACGAAATTTTAAGTGATCCAAATATTAAAACAGAAACTTCGGGCATGCGCGGGGATGATTGCGAAGTTTTCTACAAAAATTGTTTAGATCTTGTTGATGATTGGTATTTTTCAACTATGTATGGTTCAGATCATAGTTACTTTAGTGTTCCTCAAGCAAGCGATCATATAACTTTTCTATTTTCAAATACTGCAAAAGATTTAGGGATTTCATTTGAGCATATCAGACACATCTTGGGAATTAATGCTCTTCGAATTTTGAAGATTTATTGGCCAACGAAAGTGATTAATAGAAAAGGTGTTAGTAAATCAAAAGTTACTTGGGGAGACTTCAATAAAATAATGGATTGTACAAAATATGAGGATTTAGCAAAAACTGTAACAGATTTATCTGAAATCTCTGGTGTGTATTTTAACACAGATTCTTTGTTTGATCCATCTGGTGAAAATGTCTATGAGGAACTCTTTATTCTCAATATTTTTGCTGATATTATTGATCTTCGACGTAGTTTCGTAGTGCAACATTCTGATGATAACAAGCTTAAAATTTCAGAAATTACAAAACTTATGGATTTCGCATCCAAGATAACTCAGATACTAGAAGAAGAGGATGAAACATATCCATTTACTCAACAGTATTTGTTTGATTATTTATTACATCAAAAACCAAAATGAGTTTAATCAAGCCCTAAAAGTAAGTGAAAAACAATGAGTAATCCCTCCAATAAAATTCCAACAACCAATAAAACCAATACTTTACGTAAATTGGTTTTTTCACATGGAATTGAGGTTGAGAATTTTATTACTAATAAAAGAGGAGACATACTCGAAGATGGAAAAGAATTAGTTGCTGTATGGGATCAAATGTTCAATGGAGCGTTAAATTTCCTAAAATCTCTTACTAGTAGTTCCACAAATGTGCCTGAATACATCCGTAGAAAAATAAAAAGAGTAACTCGAAAAGATGTTAAAAGGCATGGTAAAATAATCAGATATGTACAGATTCATTATCAATTTAATGGTAAAACAATAGCAATCAATGTTTTTGGACCAGACCCAAATATTTCTCAAATCACATGGTTACTTGAACTAGTTACTCCCCCATGTGAGTACTTTGAGGAATTGGATTGGTGGATTAATACCCTTTATTTAGCAGCATCAAGGTCTTTGACGAAAGGATATAATATACAACCTCTAGGATTTAATCCTTATCAAACTGAGTACCGAGCAGGTGTAACTTGTGGTGAACATCATCACCTTGGAGGATTTAAGAGTCCAAAAGAAAAGAAAGCCGCGTACAATATGGTAAGAGCTTATATTCCACATCTAATTGCTCTTTCAAATACATCACCTTTTATCGATGGAAAACCGGATGGTAGAACTATTCTGAAAAAAGGAGAAGATGGCAGAACGTTAATTCTAGCTCCTGATTGTGTCAGAAGTCAAAGATTAAAAGAAAATTCAGGACAACTTGGACCAAATATCCCTGAATATTTACCTTATGTTGGACCTTCTTTCACAAGGCAACAATTTTCAAGATATGTAAGAAAGGAAGTGCCTGACGATCGATACGTGGATGCATTTCCATTTACTACTTATGATACTATTGAGTTTCGATTTTTTGATGTTCAATATGATCAGAATATTAGAAAATCAATCATAATAGTACTACAAGCACTTGCATTAAAAGCAGTCAAGCTTACTCGAGCAGGAAAAACTATTCCTGATGTAAAAGGCAACACATTATATGAACACCGAAAAAGAGCAGTAAATTTCGGTATGTTCGCCAAATTTCAAGGAGACCCGAGTATCGAATCTTTAGGCGGGCAATTTGTAAAACATTATAATCACAATCCCGAAACAGGTGGACCTCCTGGAAAAATTTACGAATCTTTAAGGTCAATGATGATATGGTTAAAGCCAGAATTCATTGATTTAAAAATAAATGAAAACGATCTTACATCCATTTTAATCATGTTATGGGGAACCGCAAGAATTGCCCCTCCCATCTCCGCTGCAACATATATGTTTTATTTATATGAAAAAAATCATGGGAATATTGCTAATGTAATAAATTCATTAGCTTTAATCAATGGCAAACCTCGCAAATCATTTTCAGAAGTATTAGGTAGACCTCAATATTCAATGTCAAACCTAATTTCAACAAAAGTAGCTAAACCAGTTCAGACAGCAGATACAACTAGAAGTTCCTTAGCGAGAAAGCTACAACTAGAGTCAAGACAACGACGCAAAAAAACAATGGTGAAAGAAAAAGCGAGATTGAAAGCAAAACAAAGTCTTAAAACAAAAATGATACGGGAGAATGTGAAGAAAGAGAGAGAAATAGAAAAGAAACGACAAGATCGACTAAGGCAACTTGAAAAGGCTAAAAAACCTCCTCCAAGACCTTTAAGAGCATCATCCTCTGCTACCAGAACATCATCAAGCATCTATAAAACTAAAATACCTGTTAGCAAAAGTAGAGTTCCACCGAGAAAAACAGTTTCCGTAAAAACTACAAAAAGAATTACGCCCACAAAATCAGCAAAAAAACCTCTTACTAAAACTCAGAAAATCTCTTCTAAACCCAAGCAACCAAAAAGAAAACCAACCAAAAAAGCTATGGCTAAAAGAGCTCCTCCTTCCAAAAGTGTAGTTAGAAAGCAACCGAGCAAGAAGAAAGTCCTAACAAAATCAGCAATTTCTAACAGATCCAAATCCATCCATACAACCAGGAAGAAGCCTGTTCAAGCATATGCATCAACAGCATCTAGAAGCGCATATTCAAGAAAACAGATTAAGCTTCCACAACCAACAATAAAAAAACGAACGACAGCAAAAACCGTTACTAGAAAAAAGAGTACACCAAAGAAAGCGACAGCATCAACAAAAGCTGTATCTACACAAATGATACTTCAATATGAATCATATAGAGATACTAAGTTCATAAGAAGTTTATCAATATCAAATATGCCTTCAAGAATTGATTACAGCACTATCATACCTGTTATTAAATTAAAATGGAGAAAATCAATTATTCAATCAATGTTAACATATCCAATAAAAATTGAAGCACAAGTTTCTGCTCTTGAAAAAAGAAACAAGTTCAAAGCAACTGCTTTTCAAGAGACTATTAAATTGGAGAAATCATCCTTAAAAGACACTTGTTACTTACCAATTCCAATTAATCTTAACAATTCGACAGGGGAATTTCAAGTAAAATTTATTGTTAGAGATGGTAAAAAGAGCAATATTTTAGGGACAGAATATCGAACTTTTAATCGTATAAAAATTCCAAGTGATAAGAAGCATCAGATTACAAGATTAAGTATTCCACCAAACCAAGTTGGAGATTCAAAAGTTAACATTATAGTAAATGCTTCAAAGAATAACTCAAGAGGAAAGATTACTCTTTGGGGTATTTCACAACGAGGAATTATGAAATTTTATGAGAAAAAGGCAAAGTTTAGACAAAGAAAAATTTCTCTAGACATACCTGTTCTTATACCACCAAGTATGTGTTCCTCACAATGGATGTTATATTTAGTGTTTAATGCAAGAGGAACGAGTATTTCAGCATACACAAAAACACCTCCTCCGCTATCAAAGGTTATTAATTTTAGTTTAAGTGGTAACCCACCCTTAAGATCAAGAGTTTATTCGGATTTCCATGCAGAATTAACTCCCAAACTCATTTTTAAGACTAGATGTGAAATCAGTGAAATCGAAATTCTACAGGTTGAAAATAATAATAGTATGAAAAATCTCAAGAAATACCGATTAAAATCAAGAATTAACAAAGGAGAGAAATTTGTTTTGGAATCCTTTGAATGGAAAGCACCATCTATGCGAAAAGGCCTCTTTGGTTCTCATAAACAAAAATCAGTAGAATTCTATTGTCGTATTGTTGATAACTTAGGGGAAATAAATGATTCTTTAATTGGTAAAGTTGAAACACCAATAATTACCGTGTTCAAGAAGTGATTTTTTACACTATTTAGTTCTTATTTCTACTTTCTTTTGCTTTTCTTCAAAAAAGTTAAATACAATTGCCAAAGCAGAAAGGCATAGCTATTTGCTCTAGCGATTTTTCTCTGCAGTTCTCGAGAAAAAAAATAGGAGTGTGAATATAGTGTTGGAAGATAAGAAAAGATATCTAATAACTAGCGCCTTGCCTTATGTCAACACTGTGAAACATCTCGGGAACTTAGTTTCCTCGTTATTGCCCGCTGATATTTTAGCGAGATATCTTAGGCAAAGAGGAGAAGAAGTTCTAGCAGTATGTGGAACAGACGATCATGGTACACCCGCAGAGGTTTCAGCATTAGAGGTTGGAATGCCAGTAGAAAAATACGTTGAGCAAATGTCCAAAAAACAGAAGGACATCTATGAACGCTTCGGCCTTTCCTACGACATATTTAGTAGAACACATACACAAGAAAATACTGAGACAACACAACATCTCTTTCTTAAATTGCATGAGAATGGACATATCAAAGAAAAAGAAGTACAATCCTTGTATTGTATAAACTGCAAAAGAAACTTACCTGATAGATATGTTAAAGGCACTTGTCCTAATTGTAAATATGAACATGCTCGTGGAGACCAATGTGAAAATTGTTCAAAAGTATTAGATGGAATCGATTTAATTAATCCAAAATGTATAATTTGTGGTGAAAGCAACACCGAAATTAGAATTGAAAATCATCTCTTTCTAGATCTTGGAGGTTTAGAAGGGAAAATCAAAGCATGGGTTGATACACATAAAGATTGGCCAAAAACAACTTTATCTATAGCAAATAGTTGGTTAAAAGAGGGTTTGCGACCTCGTAGTATATCCAGGAATATTAAATGGGGTATACCAATACCACTTGATGGCTATCGCGATAAAGTCTTCTATGTTTGGTTTGATGCTCCAATAGGATACATTTCCATTACAAAGCAATGGGCGAAACAACAAGGCAAGCCTAAACTTTGGGAGAAATATTGGAAGGATCCAGATACTTATCTCATTAATTTCATTGGAAAAGACAATGTTCCATTTCATGTAATAACATTTCCAGCAACACTAACTGGTGCCAATGATGGAATAATTTTAGCTGATTATGTTAAGGCATTCCAATGGCTAAATTATGAAAGATCGAAGTTTTCATCAAGTCAAGGAGTAGGAATATTTACTGATACAGCATTGGAATTATACCCAGCAGATTATTGGCGATACTACATAATGAAGATAGCACCGGAAAGACATGATACAGATTTTCTTTGGACAGAATTCAGAGATAGCATAAACAATGATCTTGCAGATATTCTTGGAAATTTTGTGCACCGAACTTTAACTTTCATTAATAATAATTTTGAAGGAAAAATTCCTGTAAGAAATGAACTAGAAAAGGAAGATAAAGATATTCTCTCATTACTAGAAAAAACAGCAAAGAAAGCAGATTCTGAAATGAGGGAATTGGAATTCCAAAGAACACTGCTAACTATATTCGATTTTGCTCGAGAATGCAATAAATACTTCCAAAGCAAGAAACCATGGGCCAACTTGAAAAACAATAATATTAAAAGAGCAGCAACAACTTTGAGTATTTGTGCGCAATGCAGTCGAGGATTAGCTGTTTTGTTAGCACCTTACATCCCATTTTCTACAGAAGAAATCTTTGAACAACTAAATCTAAAGGAAAGTATTCACAAGCAATCATGGTTCTCAGTAACTGAGAAAATTCCAAACGGCCATAAAGTGAAACAAGATATTCACCCAATTTTTCAAAAAATAGAACTTGAAGAGATAATCGAACTTGGATTAAAGTGGGGTAGTGAATCAATTAAAGAACTCCTAGAGAAGAATCCAAATCTTGATCCTTTGAAAAAGAAGAAAAAACATGCACCTAAAAAAATAGAACAAAAGAAGAAGGTAGAAAAAGTGACTAAAGATTTAATTTCGTTTAAAGAATTCCAAAAACTCGATTTAAGAGTTGGAACAATCAAGACAGTAGAACCTGTAAAAGATGCAGATAAACTTGTAAAAATCATTGTTGACATTGGAACTGAAGAAAGACAGATTGTCGCAGGCATTGCAGAGCGATACAAACCAGATGAATTAATTGGAAAACAAATCATTGTCGTAGTCAACTTAGAACCAGCTAAAATAAGAGGAGTGGAATCCAACGGTATGCTATTAGCCGCATCTGCTGATCCAGAGATTTCAGTACTCGTTCCTCTTAGAGAAGTTCCAGATGGCTCAAAAGTAAGATAAATACACAATTATTACAAAGAAATTATCCATATAAGTAATGTAAAAGTAAATAGCTTTTACATTCTCTTTCTATTTTTGTAATGAGAGTAGGATCAGTGCGGCAATAATTCCTCTTCTCGCTAATTCAACTTTAAAAGGATCCCTTTCAAGAACATCACATAAAGCTTTCCAGCGAACGACAGTATCAAAACTTGCAGGATATTTACTTAAACAAAAAACAGCTGCAACAATCCCCTTGTCTCTCTCTTCTTTAAATTGTCTTTGAGTTAGAAGATCGTAAAATGTTTTCCAACGGATAGCAGCATCTAATTCGGGAATTCTTTTAGCCATGTTGTATCAGCCTAATTTTTTTGGTTCTTTTTTCTGTTCTATAATTAATATTTAATTATTCAAAAAATCTTTCGATGTAAGATTGTTTCATAAAGAAATGCGAAGTTGAGTTAATAAATCTAATTTTAGGAGTAAAATCTTAGGAAAATCATTTTCAGTCATTCCGAAAAGCTTTCAAATCAGTTAACATTTTGAAAATTACCAAGATAGAAAAAGAATAATACTAGTATCTGAAAATATAAATAGAAATCTCAGAAGATGAAATAAATGGAACTCAGTGAAGACGACTTTTGGGCAAGATTAGCAATTGAAGCAGGTGAAATGAAAAAAGAACAACCGAACTTCACACCAGTAAACGGTGATACAAGGGTATGGAGAGGATTCCTTATTGGAACAGGAATTTATTCTGGGGGAGTATTCCAATTTGAATTGCGATTACCAAGATCGTTTCCATTTAAACCACCCAAAGGTAAAGCTATAACTCCAATTTGGCATCCGAATATTTTCAAAGAACGTATTTGTATTGGGATTTTAGGAAAAGATTGGACCCCTGCAAGTAATCTTGTTGATGTTGTTGAGTCTCTAAGATTTTTGTTGTCAAATCCAAATCCGGACGATCCATTAAATACAACTGCAGCAAAGGAATTCAAAAATAATCGTAAAGAGTTCGAAAGAAAAGCAAAACAGTATATTGAGAAATATGCGACGTGGGATGAGCTTGGAAGAGGTACCTAATTCATTTTTCTCCTTTGAGTCAAAAGAAATTGGAAATGAAATTTACATTCAATTCTTTTTTGCCTCTTTCTAAACCCATTTTATAAGGGAATATTCTATATTAAATGGGAAATTTCACTCCTAATAATGCAATAATAGTCAGCTGGTATTAATCTCCCATCCGCTCTATGAGAGATAATCGCTTTTAGGATCGCGACATGCAGTTTGGGGTGGTCTTTCCCGCAATTCTCATTTGAGTTGCTAAAACAACAAAATAGTATAAGTTATCTCTCAAAAAAGCGGTACAGAACATTTTAGGGAAAAGTTTTAGATTCCTCCCTCTTATTTCATTTTGTTTTAAATAACTTGGAAAGATTTATTTGTAAAACGATTATCCCTAATCATACTAGCTTGGTGTTTTAAGATGACTAATCTCTGGACCGATGTAAAAACAGGACCTAATCCACCCGAAATTGTCTATGGGGTAATTGAAACTCCTCAAGGATCGAAGAATAAATTCGAATTTGATAAAGATATTATGGCTATTTATCTTGATCGAGTATTATTTTCTTCAGTTGTATTTCCAATTTCCTATGGGTTTATACCTAGAACTTTGGGAGATGACAAAGATCCTTTAGACATCATGGTTTTAATAACAGAGCCTACTTTTCCTGGATGTGTAGTCTCAGCTAGACCCATTGGTGTCTTACGAATGAAAGATGAAAAGGGCAATGATGATAAAATTATAGCTGTTGCAGAAAATGATCCAAGACTTGCAGAAGCACAAGATTTAGATTGGATTCCAAAACATCAACTCATAGAAATCAAAGAGTTCTTCAGAGATTATAAGAAATTAGAAAAAGGAAAGAAAACTGAAGTATTAGGATGGGAAGATAAGGATTCAGCTTATGAAATTATAAATGAATCCATCAAATTATTCATTGAGAAATATTTCTTAATTATGAACAAGAAGTTTGAGAAGTAAAGATAGAATTTTAACTTTTTGCTAAATACCTCATTAATAAAATTAAATAGGCAACACAATCTGAAAGACATGGTAACAATGATTGGTGCTGAAAACCTAACAAAATACTATGGAGACTTTTTAGCTGTTGATCATATAAATTTCGAGATTAAGGAAGGAGAAATCTTTGGATTTTTGGGACCGAATGGTGCTGGTAAAACAACTACAATACGCATGCTTGCTGCGATTTTCCCTCCATCAGAAGGTTCTGCTAATGTTGCTGGTTTTGATATCAACGATGATGCTATGTCTGTTAGAGCCAATGTAGGAATCCTTTCTGAGAATCCTAGTCTCTATGAAAGATTGACTGCCCGAGCTAATCTAGATTTTTTTGCCAAACTTTATGATGTTCCTAAAGATCAAATTGATGCGCGAATCGAATCTTTAGGTGAATTATTTGATCTAAAAACCAGATTAGATGAAAGAGTAGGAACTTACTCTAAAGGCATGAAGCAGAAATTAGCTATTGCTCGAGCATTAATTCATGACCCAAAAATACTATTCTTGGATGAACCAACATCTGCTTTATCCCCGGAAGCAGCTAAATCTATCCGAGATCTATTAACTGATTTAGCTAAAGACAGATCAAGAACAGTTTGCATATGCACACATAATTTATTTGATGCAGAGAGACTATGTGATCGTGTTGCCATCATAAGAGAGGGGAAAATACTAACTATTGGTTCACCAGGAGAAATAAGCAATAATTATTCGGGTCCACCCACAATTCAAATTAGTTTTTCCGAATTAAACAAGGAGCTTGTTACATCTATTTCCAAATCAGAGGGAGTTATTTCGGTAGAACAACATTCTATTAAAAATGAAGTTTCAATTAAATTGGAGAATCATGAGAAGTACACCCCTTCATTACTAGCTGATCTCATTTCAAAGAAAGCTCAAATCTTGGAAGTAAAACCAATCTATGCTTCCCTTGAAGAAGCTTATCTAAAACTCATAGAGGAGGATATAATTAATGGGCTTGAGACTTAGGAAAGCGTTTCTCTTAACGCGGAAAGAGCTCAAAGAATCACTCAAGAGCAAAGAAGTGATTTTAATTATCACACTTATGCCACTAATGTTTGCAGTGATTATGCCGTTATGTATACCACTTGTAAATTATACAATACCAACTGAAGCATTTACTGAAGACGATTTTGAATCGTTCCCTGCACTTGTTCCATATTGGGATGAATTAGATTCCAAAGGGCGTTTCTTGATTTTCTTTACAATGATATTTTTTGAATCATTCTTATTACTCCCCATGATTTTACCTATGGCAATTGCTGGTGATTCGATAGCAGGGGAACGAGAAAGAAAAACAATCGAATCATTAATTGCGTCACCTCTGTCAACTGAAGAGATTGTACTTGGAAAATTGATGACAACAATGATTCCCTCTGTACTAATTACTTGGTTTTCTGGCATAATTTTCATGCTAATAGCAGATTTATCCCTTTATGGTACAATTGGCAGATTAGTTTTTCCAAATATGATGTCTGCTGTTTTGTTATTTGGTCTTTCGCCATTTTTCACTTTGATTACGACACAAACAATGATTATTGTATCTACAAGAGCAAGTGGTATGAGGGAAGCTCAACAACTAGGAAGTTTAGTGGTAATTCCTCTATATCTCTTCATTCTAGGCGAGACTGCCCTTCTAGTGTTGTTAAAAGCTTATTGGACTGCAGTAACTTCTTCTATTTTGTTAATGTGTACGATTTTGCTTTTGCTCATTAATTTGAAGATTTTTGATAGAGAATACATGATTGCGAGTGTAAGAGGTTAAAAAAATGAGCAAAGAATTCTTCAGAAAAATAAGAAAAGATAAAGTCAAGACAATTTTTCGAAAAGAGATAAAGGAATTACTGAAGAATAAAGAGATTCTTGTCACGGTTATTATAATGCCAATTGTGTTTTCATTACTTATACCATTAAGTATGATTACTTTGAATCTTGCAGAAGAGCAAGAGATTCCGGAAGGTGACCAAGTTTCGGAAATTTTTCGCAATCTTGCTCCTTTTTGGGATGAAAGTACTGATCTCCAAAAAGTTTCTATTGTTCAAGCAAATCTTTACCTAGCTTTTCTTATCATGATACCAATGATGGTTCCTATGGCTATCTCGAGTGATAGTATTGCAGGTGAAAAAGAAAGAAAAACAATTGAGGGATTATTAGCAGCACCAATTACCAAAGAAGAAATTCTTATTGGGAAAGCTCTCGCAGCTGCTGTGCCTTCTATTGTCATTTCTTGGATTGCGGAGATAATTTACATCATTTTCACTGACATTGTAATCTATAATATTATGGGAAGGATAATTCTACCTAATCTTTTTGCGGCTATTATGTTCATCTTTTTAATGCCTACCCAGACATTATTATCAACTTTACTTATGACTTCATTCTCAAGCAGAGCAAGAGGATCAAGAGAAGCTTTACAGAAGAGTGGATTTTTCGCAATACCTATCATATTTATAGTTTCAGCTTTGATTTTTCTTCCACTATTAATTCATCCTTCATTAACACTTGCTTCTGAAGTTATTTTGATACTACTAATGTTTATTATCTTAAAAAGAGCAACAAAGAATTTTAATAGAAATAAACTGCTATCAGTTGGAAGTTAAGAAAGAGTCAATAGATTTATCAACCAAAAATAAAACGGTTAGAATATATGTCTGACAAAATCTTTCGGTGAGCTAGCAATGAAAATAGAATTACTGAATCATCCAAACGAGAAGCTTGCAGAAATTGCTATTAAAATGTGTAGGGGAAAAAAGAAAGTCGCTCTAAATGAATCTGTTAATGAAGATTTAATAAGAAGAGTTGTAGATTCAGGTCATGAATCTGTCGCAGAACATGTTAATTTTACTTTCAGAATTACAGGTTTAAGTAGAGTTACTTCTCATCAATTCGTTAGACACCGTATTGCTTCTTATTCTCAAGAAAGTCAAAGATATTCAGATCCTTTAGAAGTTAAAGATAAGTATTGGGCTGTTATTCCTGATTCAATTCAAGAAAATCCTGAAGCAAAAAAATTAGCAATTGATTTTCTGGAGGAATCCATAAGAGTGAGAAAGAAAATGGATGAATTAGGGATAAAACTAGAAGACTCGAGATACTTCTTACCGAATGCTACAAAAACAGCAATTGTTGTAACTATGAATGCTCGAACACTTTGGAATTTCTTTAATTTCAGAATTTGTAGTAGAGCTCAATGGGAAATAAGACGACTAGCTAAACTAATGTATTATTTGGTTAATGATGTTGCTCCTGCATTATTTAGTTGGTGGACTCCAAGATGCGAACGAGGATGTCCAGAAAAATGTGGAGATCCAGTTTCAAATGAGATTGAAGAAGGTACTATCATCACTGGAAAAACTATTGAATATTTGCCTAAAGATAAAAGGGATTAATATTTCTCTCAAAATTTAAAATCCTCTTCTGAAACCATCCATTGATAATTATGAGCTACAAATAAGTGATTCGAATACATTTGGTACTTTTCTTAAAAATATGATTGCAGAAGGAACTAATAAATCTGTATTCGGTTTAGGTAAAGGCGCATTCTTCTTCCGAGTCTGGGTGGTTGACAATTATGGTGTAGTAAGTGATTGGAGGAATACTGAATTAACAACTGTTAAATTGGCTACTGTATAGATCGATCTCATCATAGGTGGAGGATTACTAGTAATAGTGATCTTAATAGTGGTAATCTCTCTATTTGTTCAGCGGAAGAAAAGAACTCCATCAAGATAATCTTACATATAGGTGCTATCTTAACATCTTTTTTCTTTTATTTAACCATTGTATTGATTTCTACGATAATCTTTTATCTATTATCGTTTAATATATCTTTTATAAAACTATATTGAGGGCGATACAAACTATGAATTCTAAAATTTTATCCAAGTGCTTTGCACTTTTTGTTATTTTACTATTCCCTATAACCATGACGATGTTTTTACCTACACAGGCTATTTCTGATAATGACAGTAACTTCCTAAATGCAAAAGGCAATGATAGCTTTATTGAGGATTTTACTACAACAACTTATAGAGATGGCGGTGCTACAGATGCATATGGTTGGGGATCTGGAACTGTTTTGAATCCAAGAAATTATACTTGGGAATTATTAGATTTCTTAGCTACTCCTAATCCAGTATCTGGATTGGAAGTACAAGGAAGGAAAGCTTACATTGCTTGTCTCAATTATACATCTACACCTGATGATGTAAAAGTAATTGATTTAAGTGACTTATATAACTTAGTAGTTTTGGACACTACGAATTTTTATAGTGGATCTATGACTATAGATGTAGATGGCGACACTATTTATGTAGGAAAGGATTTTGCCATAACTCCAGCACAATATCTTTTGACATATGATGCTACTGATCCAACCAATGTTGGAATTTATGATAATATTGTTACCAGTGGACTAGTAACTGATATTGATGCTGAAGGACGTTTAGTTTACTTTACTGAGTATGGAGCATCTGATGGTAAATCAATTGGAGTACTTGATGCTGAAGATCCTTCAAATTTGGTTAACATTAATAACAATTGGACTTCTGATCAAGCATTGGGATTGGAAGTTGAAGGACAAATAGCATATGTTGCTGCTAGTTTTGATGGATTCTATGTCCTCAATATAGCCAGTAAGCATAGATCATTTGAATATGGATATGTTGACACACCAGGGAATGCTACTGATGTGATTATTGATGGTGATTTGGCATATCTTGCAGATGGTCCTGGTGGAGTACATATAATTGATGTTAATGATCCTACCAATCCTACGATAGTAGGCAGTTATGATACTCCTGGAAATGCTTTGCGTCTGGTAAAGCAAGGAAACACTTTGTTTATTGCTGATGGCTATGGTGGAGTTCAAGTGTTAGATGTAGCTGATCCGGCTAATCCTTTATTCGTGACTGAGATGCAATCAATTTCTTATGTTTCTGATTTAGACCTTTATGGTGGAGATTTAGTTGTAGGCACAGCTGATGGTGTTTATACATATCATATTGGTTATGTAGGCGACTTCTCAAGCATGTGGTATGATAATCCATATTCTGCACTAAATGCTACAGATGTTCGAGTTCAAGGAAATATTGCTTATGTTGTTGGTGGTTCAGACGGATTATATACTCTAGATATTAGTAATCCTCTAAATCCTATACTCCTTGACCAAGATATCCAAGGAGGTACACCCTACTATCGAAAACTAGATGTTCGAGGTAATTTTGCCTATGTTTGTGATTATGGAAATGCTTTTCGAGTCTATAACATCAGTGATCCAACAAATATTATCCAAACTGATACCAGAACTCTTAGCTATACAACAGATATTGCTGTTGCGGGAGATATGGCCTTTATAGCTGATGGATCACTTGGTGTTTACATCTACAATATAAGTGATCCCTATAACATTCCTTCACCCTATAGCTCCTTTGATGTCTTTACAAACGTGACTTCTCTTTGGGTTCAAGGTAATTATTTATATGTAGTTGATAATATTGCCGGGGGTCCTATAGCAACCAGCCTTTACATTTATGATATTTCAGATATTGCCAATGAAGTATTATTGGGATCAGATTCAGTAGATGCTCAGTTTTTTGATATTTTTGTTGATGGTGATATAGCCTATACAGCTGACAAAGATTGGATGATCCTTTATGATGTAACTGACCCTACTCTTCCAGGTTTTACTTCTTGGACTAATCAAGAGAGTTATGGTGTTTGGGGATTCGGTCCTTATTGTCTTAGTGCAGATACTTTTGAAGGAGTATCATTAGTCAATTGTACAGATATTAACCTTGTTAATTCTATAATGAGTATCTATCCAAATGCTACAGGTGCTTTGCAAGTAACAACTCATGGCGACTACACATATGTTGCAAATACATCCTCATTGGTTATTTTGCGTCATTTTGAGAGTGCTGGAGCAACATTCGACCCAGGAACCTCAATAGCTCAATCTTTAGAAGTCGACAGTGCAACAGGTGATGATATAAAATTAGCTACTTTGACTACAGAACATTTCATTCCTCCAGGGACAGGCATTGACTATTATATGTCAGCTGATGGTGGCGCTCATTGGGAAGCTGTCACTCCAGGAGTAGAACATGAGTTTGTTTTTTCAGGCGACGATTTACGTTGGAAAGCTGAAATAACTGGACCCAAAGATCGCAGTGCTCATATCTATCAAATAACAATTGATTACTTCTTTAATGAAGCTCCAAGTATACCTACTATTAATGATCCTGGTGATGTAATCCAGGTAGGTAGTGTTGAAGTTAATTGGAGTACTAGTACAGATGATGCTGGAATAGATCACTATGAATTACAAATGGACAATGAAACAGGATTTACTACACCAGTCTATACTTTCAATGTTCCTGGTTTATCTCAAGTTATTTCAGGTTTAACGAATGGAGACTATTACTTCCGAGTACGGGCTGTTGACATTTACGACCTAGCTGGTGGTTGGAGTGCTGTAGTCAATTTAACAGTCGATATTCCTCCAACTAGCACACCACTTGATTTACCTTGGTGGGTTTATGTCATCATTGGTGGTGGACTTCTGCTTATTACAGCAATTGTTGTTGTGATAGTTGTTGTAAGAAAACGCAAAGTAGTAACAAGATAATAAAACATGAGACGTTATATAACGTCTCCATTTCTTTCTTTTTCTTCTTGAATCTAGCAATTATATCCTACACCATCTTCTTCTGAGAGTTATAAATCTACGAAAATACAAGATTTTATCACATTGATTGCTGTTTCTTCTTCAGTTGCTCCAGCATTATTTAATTGGTGGACACCAAGATGTGAACTTGGTTGTCCAGAAAAATGCGGGAATCCAGTATCGAATGAGATTGAAGAATGTACTATCATTACCGGTAAAACTATTGAGTATCTACCAAAAGATAAAAGGGATTAGTATTTTTCTTATAATTCAAAATCATCTTCTGAAACAATCCACTCACCATTATTCCATCTGCTTACAAACAATTCATCTTTGTCTTTCTGAATTTCAGGTCGACCCACGATTATCTGTGTATTGATACCATCTGGTAGATACCAATTAAATAATTCAGCCATCCCCATAGTTATGGAAGAAGGAAGTCTTGAAAATAACATTAAGCCATTAAAAGTTCCATTTATTTCCCCACAGTACACATGTGGAAGATGGTAACAGAAATTGATAATTCGCTCACGCAAATTATTGTGATTCTTACTTGTTTTATTAGAATTAACTTCGAGATAAGCAGAAATCTCTCCATCACTTCTAGGTAAGATTACTTGTATATCCTCATAGATTATTTTATTTTCAAATAATTTCTTTATGCGTTGAACTGTTTCATTCATATCTTTCTTAATATTCTTCTGGATAGCTCTTCGATTATAAATTCCAGTCATAAATTGGTTTAGAATTTTTAGATCCAAGGAATCTAGATCAAGGTATTTGGTTTCAACAATTCGAGTTGGAATAACAATATTTCCCAACAAATTTGATTTTTCTTTATGTGTCTCAGTTGAAACATTATCAAATAGGCTACTTTCAATTGCTATATCATTTAAATTGAAATTCAATGATTTCGTTTTAGTATTGAAATATTTAAACCAATAACTACGAAAAGCTGAATGTAACTCGAAAACATGAAACTCAACAATTTGATTTTTTTCTTTTAGATTTTGACAATAATTGACGAGTTTTTTGTAATAGTCTTTCGTTTTAGGTCCAACATAGAATTGAGTTATAACGCAAGCATTTAGACAAATGAATTTATGGGTATACAAAAATGGATTTCTGATAGGAGTTCGAAAATATACTCTTTGTTTTTTCGTGCAAATTAATAGTACCATAAACTGGGTCAAACCTAATGCAAGATAATTTATACGATACTTTTTTATTAAAACGTTCATCTCAAGTAGTTTTTTTACTGTTTTCGCAATTGTGCCATGATGTAAAGAGAGATTCTTCTCAAGTTCTTTAGGTTTAATAGTCTGCTTAATTAGTGCAATATTCATTATGTCAATTGCATTATCAGATATATTGACTGATTCTTGAAAAGTGTTCGATAAAATAAGCGATATTTCATGGGGATCTAAATCACTAGTTTGCTTATTTGCCAATCTTTTCTTCACTAATTCTTCATGTTGATATTGTGTTTTGTATAAACCTTGCTTAAGAACTTCCAATAATCCAGGTGAACCTGCTGAAGAGATTAACAGCTTACAGCTATCAATGTATACTTGCAAATCTGGAGAAATTTCTCTCCATAACTTTTCCCATTTTTCATGCTCTATATGTGATAATTTCATAGACAAAGGATAAGCATTAGCTATTAGTCTTACCCACCAAGAATCTCGCATTTGTTTTGGAACAAACAGGAGTATTGCTTCACGCCAAAAAATCGCATTTCTATAATGAACTCCCTGCAACATTTTTTGATTAATAAAAAGTGTTTCTCCAACAAATTTACTCCACTTACTCTCATTATCTAATTCAAAACCAACTCCAGGTTCAACTCTTTTGGGACTATATTTGGTTTCATGAAAGTATTGTTTTATTACTTTAACCTTCTCGTATAATTCATTTTCAAGTTGTGTTAAATTTCCGAGATAGGATTCCATAATTCCAACACCATTTCTGTTTATTTTTTCAAGAAAAAACGATTTTTTCCGTTAGAAACTGGAATAACGAAATAAACCATTTAATCAAAAATTAAACTATTTTTGTTATTATTTAAGGTTTTTACATTCTTTTCAAAAAGAAAAGAAGGAATTTTAGTGAAGTAAAGCGAAAAAGAAGGTCTTAGAAAACTTCTTTTGAAAAAAGAATCGTT
>JABLTI010000195.1 GCA_013166835.1 Promethearchaeati archaeon
GAGAGTCAGGTGTCCTGAAGGTTTTTGTTCCTACGCTTGGAAAGACATCTTTTCTGATGTTCGGGTCCTTGCTTTAGGTGGCGACCATGAACCTTGGGTAGCATCACCAAAGATGATTTCTTGTTGCACTGATGGTATTCGTCCTGTTGCCTTCACTCTTGAGAGACTAGACGATTAGTTTTGCGAGTTGGTTTTTTTGACCAAAGTAAAAATCACTGTGGTTAAACGGTTTGGACCTGAGGATGTTCTCGGTCCTGATCATAACCTTCGGTCTATTTCAGGGAATCCAATAACAAAATGTGGTCTTTTTGAAGAACAGGCAGAATTCATCGTTGATAATATCGAACGCATACCCGAAGGTTTCTGTGGTTGGGCTTGGCGGGATATCTACAAGGATTTGTCAGTTTTGTTTTTCGATGGAAATTTCTATCGGCCAGAGAAAGGCAAGGCCTATGTTTCTTGTACTGATGGTCGCAAACCAGTGGTTTTCAAATTAGAACGAATGGAGGGTTGAAGCATTGTACATTGATGCTCATTTTCATACCAATGTATATAATCGTTATGAGAACGCTCTCGTGCAAGCGTTAGCTATTTTGAACGAACTCAAAATCCTGATTGTTTCGAGTTCCACAGATCCTGATTCTTACCAACAAACACTCGAGATTGCCGTAAAGAGCAAGTATGTTTTACCTTGTTTTGGTATTCATCCACAAGTTGCTCATGAATACTTGGATAAGTTGGATGCTCTAAATGATTTATTTGACCAAGCTATTGCTTTTGGTGAGATAGGATTAGATCATTATTACCTCAAAGATGAATCTCAGTATCCGGCACAATACACTTTACTAGAACACTTTTTCTCAAAAGCCAGAGATCAAGATAAATTAGTCGTTCTCCACTTAGATGGTGCAGAAGAACAAGGATATGAAATGATTAAGAAATTCTCTTTAACAAAAGTGATAGTCCATGGCTACAAAGGATCCCTCGAGACAATGAGGAAATTGCTGGGTATTGGTTGTTATTTCTCTGTTGGCGGAAACATGATTTTAGATGCTTTCAAACAAGAAATGACTGAAGATGATTGGATCTTATTTCAATCCATCATCAAGGAGATACCTTCTAATCGCTTACTAGTTGAAACAGATGGCCCATGTAGAATGGAACCAACCCCTCCTGAAGGAGCTCCTAGAAGCATGCCTTCCTATATTTTTGAAATGATAACAAAGATTGCATCTGTCCGAGAAATATCCTCTGAACAACTACAGGAATCAACTAATAATAATTTCAAGCAATTAATACAAAATGATGAATTCTTGAAGTCTTATAGTTCTTTAATTGTTTAAATATATGAGTCAAAAGCAACCAAATTTATTTTAATCCATTTTTCTATTTATTAGGTGTAAATCATCTTAATATGAGGTTTATAACTCTAAAATCTCTTAGTTTAACCTTGGCGGAAGATGGATTGGGTGAGAATGAAAAAAGCAACATATACATGGGTTATTGTTCTTTGTCTAATGATAGTTTTCTCTGGATTATTCCATATTACTTTGTTGAAATTCGGGGCTCAACCACTCGCAAACTCCGAAGATTTCAGAAATGAAGACGAACTAGACATCATAAACATTGATGAAAAACAAACTAGCGATTATTTATTAACTGCTGAAAATGAAACTCATTATAAGAATTTATCAATTATTAAAAATTGGTACTTCGCAAGCTATACTAATATTTTTGATTTTGCTGTTGTGGGAAATGTAACTTTCTTGGCTACCGGTAATGGTTTAGTTATCTATAACACAACCAATCCTGCCCAACCAAAGCTAATCAGTCAATCATTCAGTTATGAGCGATTCTACAAGATTATCATCGAAAATGATTTAGCATATCTCCGCAGTGCTTATGGTCCTCATCTTACAATCTTGAATTGTAGCAATTTATACAATCCAGAAATTATTAATGAAATTCTATTCAATGATATTCAAGATTTCGTAATTGAGAACAAAATTGCTTATATTACTACTTCATATGTATTTTATGGTCTACAAATATACAATTTAAGTGACCCACTAAATCCATCTCGTATTAGTGATTATTATTTCGAAGATAGCATAATATGTTATCGAATAGTAAAAAATGATGGCTATGTGTTTTGTCTTTCCCCTAATGAAGCTCTTTTGATTTTTGATGTGTCTGATATCCAAAATCCTTTGCTTATTGTTACCCATGATATAACAGATTTTTTTGCTGAATTGCTGGTGAAGAATAATTTTCTCTACCTTTTAGGATATAATATATTTCAAATATGGGACATCACAAATATTTATCAGCATTTAGTTTGCGATACAATAATTTTGGTTGGACTAACATCATTCTCTATTCATAATAACATTGCATATATTGTTAATGAACGGGACTCTGAATTCCTACTCTATAATGTAACAAATCCCTATAATATTCATTTGATAGCTTCCTATGCATCTTTACTCCCACAAAGATATCTTTATCGTTCAAGGATTCACATAGAAGGCACGATTGCTTCTATAACTTTTGAGCAAGCAAGTATTACCTTTTTGAACATTTCAGATTACTCTAATGTCACAAGAATTTCAATTGAATTTTCAGGGTACATAGGCGGAATTTATCTTGTTGAAGATTATGCAATATTAAAATACGATTCTCATGGAATCAAAATCCTAAATATATCCGATATTCAGAATCCGTGGGTAATTACTTACTTATTTATTGAAGGATTATATGGAAATCTGTGTTATGAGAATAATCTGATCTATTTCTATTCATCCTTTACTAACAGATTGCTCATTTTTAATATGACCGATCCAACCTCTCCGAAAAAGATATCTCATTTTGAAACTTCTGGAGGAATTGACAAACTCATAGTCAGAAATGGTTTGGCAATCCTTGAGAGATATAGTGATTTTCTTATAGTTAATGTTTCTGATCCCTTAAATCCATCCCTACTTTATGATTCATTTACTTATTATTATTATTTGCGAGGTATTGTACTATACAATAATTACTTGGTTGCTGCTTCAGGTGGATATCCCAACTATTATTTTAGAATTGTTAATATAACAAATCCATCTTCCCCTGTTACAATTACTCAAGTTAATTTTACTAGGAGACCAAGGTCAATTAATCTGAATGGTTCTTACTTGTTTGTCCATTATTATTATCCTACAGAGTTTGAAATATATGATCTTAAAAATATCACTAATCCTGTCTTAATTTCACAATTTGGCTTACAACCTTATCTCTATCAATTTATAATCCGCGATAATTTACTATATCTTTTAAACAGGGATAATGGATTAGAAATCAGAGAAATAGATGCACAATATAATCAAACACTTTTTGGCGTTCTTTCTCCTACCAATTATGACTTTTGGGATTTAGCTCCGGAATCTGCAATAAATGATGATTTCTGCTTCCTTGTTTTGGACACAAACGTACTTGTAGTAGGATTTGATAGTGATGATGATACTATTGCTGATTACCTGGAAATAAATGAGTATGGAACAGATCCCAATGATAGTGACTCCGATGATGATTTAATGTCAGACGGGTACGAAATAGACTTTGATTTGGACCCCTTAAATGCTACTGATGCTCTTCTTGATTATGATAATGATTCCTTAACAAATTATGATGAATCACTAATACTGACTAATCCTTGGTTGAATGATACTGATGCAGATTTCCTAACAGATGATTTGGAAGTATTTTATGGGACAAACCCTCTTAGCCCAGACACAGATTTTGATGGACTTACGGATTTTGAGGAAATATTTGACTA
>JABLTI010000196.1 GCA_013166835.1 Promethearchaeati archaeon
CGAGCAACACCAACACCAGCTTCTTCAAGAACCTTAATCTTAGAAGCAGCAGTGCCTTTTCCACCAGAAACAATAGCTCCTGCGTGCCCCATTTTCTTTCCGGGAGGTGCTTGTCTTCCACCAATAAAAGCAACTGCTGGTTTTGAAACATGTTTTTTAATGTACTCTGCGGCATGTTCCTCTTCAGTTCCACCAATTTCGCCAATCAGAACTATTGCTTTTGTATTGGGATCTTTTTCGAATAATTCCAGTCCTTCTACGAAACCCATCCCATGACTTGGATCTCCACCAATGCCAATGCAGGTTGTCTGACCTATTTCTTCTTTGGTCATATTCCAAATGACTTCGTATGATAGAGTTCCACTTCTAGCGATAACGCCAACATTGCCAGGTTTGAAAATAACATTAGGCATAATTCCTAACTTGCAACCATCTGTTGAGACTAGGCCAGGAGTATTTGGTCCCAATATTGTGATACCTTTTTCTTTTGCTTTGGTGACAGCTCTTGCAGCATCCCAGACTGGGACGTGTTCTGTGATTACAACTATGAGTGGTATATTTGCATCTATTGCTTCATTCATTGCTCCACTAGTGAATTTTGCTGGAACGAATATCACTGTAGCATCAATTTCATGTTTTTCTTGTACTTCCTTTATTGTATTGTAAACTGGAACGCCATTGACTTCTTGTCCTCCTCTTTTTGGAGTAACACCAGCAACAACATTTGTTCCAAAATCTATCATTGCTTTAGAATGGAATGTTCCTTGATTTCCAGTTATTCCTTGGACTAGAACTTTTGTATCTTTATCTACTAAAATTTTCATTTTTCCACCCTACCATTATTTTGATTTGGCAATCTCAACTGCTCTTTTAACAGCAGGTTCCATTTCAGTAAAAGCGTTCATTCCCGCTTTATTTAGGATAGCCATGCCTTCTTTTTGTTTTGTTCCAACTAAACGAACTACGAACGGCATTTCAAGACCAAGCTTTTCTCGAACTTCAACAACAGCATTTGCTACATCATCACATCTGGTTATTCCACCGAAGATATTAACGAGTAAGACATCAATAGCTTCACCTTCTTCACCTACAGCTTTGATAATACTAAGAGCATTCAAAACTCTCTCAGTACTGGCTCCACCACCAACATCCAAAAAGTTTGCTGGACGACCACCAAATTCTGCGATAAGGTCAACAGTGCCCATTACTAAACCAGCACCATTTCCAATAATGCCAATATCACCATCTAAACGAACAAAAGCAACATCAAAACCAGCTGCCTTATCTTCGAGAGGATCATCTGGAATTCTCTTATCCATAAATTCTTTGTATAAAGCATTTCGATAGATTGCATTGTCATCAATGATCACTTTAGAATCAAGGGCAATAACTTGTCCATCCTCCAGAATTGCTAGAGGATTAATTTCCACCAATTGCAAATCTTTAGTATGCATTGCATCCCACATTTTAACCAATATATCAGTGAGTTGCTTCAATTCATCTCCTTTAAATCCTAAACTTTTAGATAGTTCAGTAGCATGTTTAGAGGTGAATTCAAAATCAATAGGATAACGCTCTGTTCGTACTTTATCGGGAGTTTTTTCTGCAACCGCTTCAATGTCGACACCGCCTTCGGTGCTCATAATGAAAATAATCTCTCGAGAATAAGTGTCAAACATTGTGCTAATGTATAATTCATTAGCAATTTTTGCAGCTTTTTCAATCAAGACATTTTGAACTTTCATATCTTTGATTGTTCCCGCCAGGATTTTCGGAGTAAGTTCTTTTAACTCCTTTTGATCCTTCACCACTTTTATCAATCCTGCTTTCCCTCGTCCTCCGTGAAGGATTTGCCCTTTGACAACAACAGGATAACCCAATTCATCTGCGACAGCAATTGCTTCCTTCAAGTTATATGCAACTTTACCTGGAAGCAATGGAATGCCTGCTTCTTGGAAAACTTTTTTTCCTTCAAATTCAAGTAAAAGACCCAATTGACTAGGCTCCTTTTTAGTTTTTTTTGATTAATTAAATTCGAATATACGATATATCTTCTGGAAATTTTAATGAAATAAAAGCATTTTGAAAAGAATCACAAGTATATTGAAAACATCCCTAATTGTCCTAATTATCTTTGATTTTATACGAAAATTTTATACTATTGAATTTCATCATTGAATTACGTGATTTATCATGAGTATGTGCGAAATGGATGAATACAGAACAATATCCGAACTTCGAAAAAGAAATGTGATGAGTAGAGATGGACTCAAAATTGGACGGATAATTGATGTTGTATTTGATTCGAATCATCGTCTACATTCATTTGTTATTGGCGGAAGTAGATGGGAAGAACTTCGTGAGTTTCTTGGGTTTATTGAGGATATAGATCCTGTTATACCAGCTACATCTATTATGGAAGTAACAGAAGACTCAATTACTATTAACATCCCTAAAGAAAAGCTGAAACACAAGCTTGAAGAGGGTGTTATTCCGGAGGGTGCTTTTACTTATCTTGGACTCAAGCGAACGAAAATTTATGATAAAAATGATCAGAAATTCGGCAAAGTAGTCAATTTAGTTTTCTTACCTTGTGGAGAACCAGCCTTTATCGTTGGTGGCTCAGGAATGGAGGAGTTAAATGAATCCATCAAATTTGAGGAAAATATTGACTTATTGTTACCAATTGAGTACATTGACTATATTGATCATAAAGGGATTAAGATGAAAGCTCGACTTAGCGAATTACAATTGACAAAAGACAATAAACCAATGGACAAGGATACACAAAGAATATACCTGAATTCTCTCAAACGTAAAGGTGAAGCAAAAACACAATTATTAATGCGACCAAAACCAGAAGAATTCCATGATTTTGCTAGATTTCACTGATTTTCTAATAGGAAGAAGCTAGTATTGCTTCTTCATTTATTCTTCATTTTCTTCAAATTCATCTGTAGAATTGTCTTCTTCATCTTCTGTAAATGGATCTGGTCCTTTTAAATCATCAAGCATTGAGGGAAACATTTCACGAGCAGAATCTTTATCCACAGGAATTGTGGATTCAACATCATCTATTGTTTCTTCAGTAGCTTCACCCTCAAGACCGATTCTTGCCATAAAGCTATCAATAGATTGGGTATCTCTTTCCTCAACACGTTTTTCTTTAATAATTCGTTTCGTTCTCCAACCAAGTTGCCTTTTCAAAACACCTTGGTCTTGTGACAAACCAAAGTAATCAGAAAACATAGGAGTAGTTCTTAATTCTAATGTTTGCTTTACTCGGATAGCTTTTACAAATCCATTTCTAATGAGACTTTTAACATGATTATATGCTTGTTGACCTCTAACTGCAGCAACAGTTGACTGCATGACTGGTTGCTGGTAGGCAATCATAGCGAGTGTTCTTAATTCAGCCAAAGTTAAAATTGGTTGCAAAGTTATTTCTTTAACATTTTCACCAACATCAGCTCGAACTTGAAAAACAAATTTTCTCCCTGGTAATTCAATAATTTCAAAACAGCTAAAGTGTTGTCGGTATTTTTCTTGTAAATCTCGAATAATCGAACTAATTTCACTTGTATCTAAACCAGTAACTTGTGCTAATTCTGTAATCTGTACTGGTCTTCCAGCTAAGTAAAGAGCTGCTTCTATTATCTGTTGATTCTTTATCTTAACCATCTGTTTTTCTTCATCAGAGAAGGGGAGTTGTTCATCCATGAACTTAACTTGTATGTCTCTTTTATTAAATGTTCTATTATCGTGAGCAATATAGTTACTAGAATAAATTAGATCAAGTTTTCTTTTTTGT
>JABLTI010000014.1 GCA_013166835.1 Promethearchaeati archaeon
AAGGTTTAAATCTTTCGTTTATACCGCTTATCACTATATTTTTCTTAGATATAGAACCAAATTTATAATGTATTTAAATGCTTTTTCAATAGTTTCTGTATTTTACTCAGAACTTTTAATTGTTGGATTGCGAGTATTTAATGCAAAAAAACATAAGATGCTTCGAGTGGAGAAAGAATGAGTTCCCGACGTGAGAAACAAGCAACTAAAAAGATAGCTCAAGAACGTATTGAAATTCTTTTAACCTTAGCTGATGGAATTTATTCTGAAGACCCAGAGTTAGCACAAAGATACGGAGATTTAGCAAGAAAAATCGTTATGAAAGCTAGAATTCGTATGCCTGAAAAATGGCGAATTAGATTTTGTAGGAAGTGCAAGAAATATCTGTATCCAGGTATAACAACTCATGTTCGAATTAAATCAGGTGCTTCTTCTCGAGTAGTTTATTATTGTGATATTTGTAATATAGGGAAAAAATCAAAACAATTCAGTAAATCATCTTAATGTAAATTCGTTGCCTTATAATGCAGAAAACCAAAACTACTTATTGTTATATTCAGATATTCCCTTAATTAAAGATGTAATTTCCTTACTAATTAGTTAGATAGAAATTAAATTGGTGTAAATCATGCATAGTTCTATTGATTGCCGAAAAATTGTTGTTTTAGGCAGTCCGAATGTGGGAAAGACTAGTATCATTCAAAGATACGTTCACAATCAATTCAAGGATAGCTATGCAGCAACCTTAGGATTCAATATTTACACTAGATACATAACTATCGCTGATAAACAAGTGGGGTTATCCATCTGGGATGTTGGGGGGCAAGAAGCATTCAAGAAATTTGCTTTTAGATACTTGATTGAAGCTGATGCAGCGATTTTTGTTTCCGATGTCACCAAACCAGAAACAATTGATGACCTTGTAGTCTGGAACGAGAAATTGAATGAAATTTTGAATCGTAAAATCCCAAAGATTATCCTCTTTAACAAAATTGATATGGATTTCGATTTGAATGTAATCTCTGATAGATTAACCCAATCAAAAGCTAGGGCAGAATTTCATGGGATGGTTTTTGCTAGTGCGAAAACAGGTCAGAATGTTATAGATATATTTTCTATGATTGCTAAAATGTTAACTAGTTGGGATGAAACATTTGGTGTGCCAAAGAAACAAATGATTAACTTTAATGGAGCTTTTGAGGACAGAAGTTTACCTATTGTTTTCTTTTCCAATGACAGCTGTACTTGGTGTAAGCCAGTTTTAGAGTGTATTAATAGTCTTTCAGCAGAATTTCCTCTTGACATTAAACAAATTAATGTAGATATAAACAAGGATTTGGCTTCTGAGTATGGAATTCAATCATTGCCAACAACAATCATTGGAAATAAAACTGTTGTTGGGGATTCAGATGGGAGAATCTTTAGATCCATTATAACCGATGAATTTTTCCGATTATTTGCAGAGAAGATTCAGTAAGTCTTATTTTCTATTTTTATTGTTCGCTCATGAGGAAAGTTTTTTGTAATGGTACACTTTTGAATGATTAACAATACTACTTGGTGAACTCAGAAATGAAAATCAATGAGGGAGACTTCGTTCTAATCTCAGCTTCCGCAGAGAAAAAATGGTTGGTTAAAATCGAAAAAGATAAAGAATTCCACACTCATAAAGGGTCAATTCTCCTGAAAGATCTTATAGGTTTAGAATTTGGTTCAAGTATTGTAAATAATAAAGGATCTACTTTTTTTCTTTGGAAACCCATACCAGCTGATTATGTTAATTCCATTTCACATTCAACTCAAATTATCTATCAAACTGATATAGCACAGATAATTTTTAGTGCAGGTATCTGTAGTGGTAAAAGAGTAATAGAAGCAGGTACGGGTAGTGGTGGTTTAACATCTGCATTAGCACGATATGTTAAGCCAGATGGACGAATCTTTTCTTATGATATAAAAGAGGAACATCAAAAAGTTGCTCGAAAAAACATCGAGAAATTAGAACTCTTGGATTTTGTGGATTTTAAAATTAGAGATGCTGCGAAGGGATTTGATGAAATGGATGTTGATGCAATAATTCTAGATTTACCAACTCCTTGGGAAATCATCGATTCAGCTAACAAATCATTAATGGGAGGAGGAATCTTACTTGTTTTTGTTCCAACTTATACTCAAGTGGATCAAACAATAGAAAAGATGGTTAAGAGTAATTTTTATCAAATTGAAGCATTTGAAGTTATTAGAAGAGACTTAACCACAAAAATCGGAGCTATTAGACCTATAACCAGGATGGTTGGATTTACAGCATTCTTTGTTGTTGGGAGAAAGGGGATTCCCTTGAAGAAATGAGTTTCAAATCTGTCCGTAAAATAAAGAATTTTCTCTGCATTCATCTTCAAAATAAACGAAAAGATTAAAGTAATTCCCTTTTCAAATTGCAATTGGTTATAGACAGATGAAGTTGCCTGACAAAGAAAAAGAATTTCTGCAATGGTATACCGCTGTAATAGAATACGCAAACATTGTTGATAAGCGATCTCCCGTGAAGGGATCGAATGTTATTATGCCTTATGGGTATTCGATCTGGGAATCCATTGTAGCAAAATTAGATGGAGAATTAAAAGCCACCGGACATAAGAATGCTTATTTTCCATTATTCATTCCTGAAGATTATCTCGAGAAAGAAGCAGAGCATTTTGAAGGATTTATTCCTGAAGTTGCTTGGGTAACTAGAGCCGGAGATAGAGAATTAGACAGAAAACTAGCTCTTCGTCCAACTTCTGAAACAATTATGTATGAAATGTTTAGACTGTGGATTAGAAGCCATGGAGATTTACCTTTAAAAATAAATCAATGGTGTAATATCATTCGATTTGATACTAAAGAAACAAAACCGTTACTTCGAGATCGTGAATTTCTGTGGTCAGAAGGTCATACCTGCCATTCAACTGCAAAAGAAGCAGAAGAACAAGTTAGGGAATCCATGGAACTCTATGAAGCAGTATATAGAGAAAGCTGTATGTCATATTTGATTGTAAGAAGACCAAAATATGATACATTTGCAGGAGCAATCTATTCAATTGCATATGACTGCCCATTACCAGATGGTCGAACATTACAAATCGGTACCACTCATAATCTTGGGCAAGGATTTAGTAAAGCCTTTAACATCACATTCCAAGACAAAGATAAGAAAAACAAAAATGTCTATCAAACTTGTTATGGATTATCTACAAGATTAATTGCGGCAATCGTTGGAATGCATGGTGATGAGAAGGGATTAATTATTCCTCCTTACATCGCTCCAATTCAAATTGTGATTGTTCCAATTTATCAGAAAGAACAAAGAGAAGAAGTCATCAAAGCCAGCGAGAAAATGCTTAAGAAATTACTGAAAGCTGGTTTAAAAGTTGAATTAGATAAAAGGGAAGGATACACTCCTGGTTGGAAATTCAATGAATGGGAAGTTCGAGGAGTACCTATCAGGTTAGAACTCGGACCTCGAGATATTGAAAACGACCAAGTCGTTCTTGTCCGAAGAGATACTGGTGAAAAAATATCTGTTCCTATGAAAGATACCGCGAAAAAAGCTGAGAAAATCTTAGAGGAAATTCATGACTTCCTACAAAAACGTGCTGATAAACTCCTAGAGGATAGTATAAGTCATCCAAAAGATTACAAAGAACTTGTAAATATTCAGAAAACAAAACGTGGCTTCAGCAGAGTTAATTGGTGTGGAGACGAAGCTTGTGCAGAGAAAGTAAAAGATGATACAGGTGCAGATGTAAGGGGAACTCGAGAAGATAAAAAAGAAAAACCAGATGGCGTCTGCATTATTTGTGGAACTAAAGCAAAAGAAGTAGTTTACATAGCTTCCGCTTATTAGAACTACTTTTTTCTTCAACTTTTCTCAAATAGTAAGGTATAATAAGATTTAGCGCACAAATTAGCATAGTTAAGCATTTTTCTGAAGGATAGAATCGAAAATGACTCATGATCCCGAATTACAAAAGAAGATATACCAAATTCTCCGAGAAATTGGAGAATATACAGATTTAGATGCTCTAGCAGTGATAAATCGTGAAGGGATGAAAATATCTTTCTTTGCAAAGAAAGGAATAGATCCTGATTTGCTCTCAGCAATTTCAGCAGCGATTCTTTCTACAGGAGAAAAAGCTGTTTCATATAATGATCATGGGGGATTATTAGAAGTATTAGTAAGAGGAGAAAAAGGCTACACTATTCTTTCAAATGCTGGTGAGTATATTCTTATTGGAACCTCGTTAGAACTTAATTCCATGGGTTTGACAATAAGAGTACTAAGAAAGTATGCAAGCAAATTACACGATATTATCAGTGGAGACGTCCCTGACGAAATTGGTCCTATTAGTTTGGATTAGAAAATAAGGAAACGGGTTAACTCATGACAATTCCCTTCGAACTTCAAATGATTCATAAACAATCTGGTGTTCAGTTGTTTTCACATAGGTTTCGAGAGGATATCAAACTTGATCCAACACTGATTTCTGGTTTTATCTCTGCAGTCATTCATTTTACAGAGGAATTGAAACCCTCTGAAGGAAAAGAGATGCTTAAATTCATTGATCGGGGGGATTTTGTTTTACAAGTGGAACCCGGTGGTCTTGTAATTGGACTTTTGATTTTGAGCAGTAAAGATAACTCTTTCAAAGAAAAACTAAAGATACTTGTTACTGAATTTGAAAGGAAATATCATAAAGAAATCCTGAATTGGTCTGGATTTTCGTCTTGTTTTACTGACTTCGAGGAAGATGTTGTTCAATTAATCTCTAGCAAACCCTTAAGTCCATATCATATTCCTAAATTGGTGAATTCTGATCGAGCCCCTAGTAAAATTGATGATATCAAATGGGCTATTATTACTAAAATAGATGGTCAGAATGATATCAATGCTATAAGTGAAGAATTGGATATTAGTGTAGAAGTTGTCCAAGGTATAATTGCTTATTTTGAAGAATCCGGATTAGTGAAAACACACTTCGAATTAACTAATGATAGTGTTATAGAAATAGCTAAAAAAGGATTGAATGCTTTAGAAGTTGGTTCTGAAGATTATAGGGAATTAGTCAGTGAAATTGGTGAAGTGGGATTAAAAGTTCTCTCTGTAATTGGAACAGAACGACCACTTGTTGATATAAGATCTGATGTAGGAATTCACAATGATGAAATTATCGTGTTAATTGAAAAACTCGTTTCATCACGTTATATAGAAATCTTACCCAAGTGGAAAGTTGTTTTAGATAAGAAAGCATTTCATTTTACACGTTCTTTAGAGTTCATTGATGACTTATTCCAGCTAATTTATGATGAATCCGATAATTGGTTGGATAACAGAGAACTTGAAAGAATGAAAGGAAACACATTTGGATTATTAATCATTAAAGACGAAGGTTTAGCTAAGATGGTTAGTGATCATGATGAGTATTTTGTTGACAGAAATAATCTAAAGAAATTATTAACTCAAATGGGTAGTCTCGAAGCAGTGATTATTCGCTTGGAAGGATTATTTAAAACTATGCAATCAAATATCGAAAAAGAAATTGGATCCAATCTTACCAAAGATATTCTCTGTAAAGTACACAAGCGTTTAGAAGACGATTATTCTGAACTTATCGAACAACAAGCAGAACTTGAAGATATGCTAAATTGGTTACGATGAGAAAATAAAAGAGAAATGGTTGTTTTTTCAACATTTCTCTAAGCGGTTTTTATGAATCTCTCTAAGCGATTCATGGCTTCATCAATCATTTCTTCTTGTGATAAGAATACAAGACGGAAATGATTTTTCCCAAATTCTTTACCAAATCCACTTCCAAATACGGAAACTACTCCTTCATCTTTGAGGAAACTTAAAATGAAATCTTTATCAGTTTTATATTTACCAAGCTTATCTATATGTGGAAAGATATAGAACGCTGCTTCTGGTTTTTCCGTAGAAATACCATCAATTTCATTCAATCGTTTATAGATTAAATCTCTTCTCTTTCTTAGTTTTGCAACTGTATCCTTTATATGATCTTGTGGACCCTTTAAGGCTTCAACGCAACCATATTGAGCTGGTGTGTTTACACACAATCTTAACCTACCCAATTTTATGATTCCATCATAAACATCTCTAATTTTATCCTCTGGATCCTGGAGATACACATAACCAATCCGCCATCCTGGCATTAAGTAAACCTTGGAAAAGCCATTCATCATGAATAAGGGAACATCTTTTGCCACTGAGGGCATACCTATGAATTTTTGATCCATTGTAAGTCGATCATAAATCTCATCAGCAATGATAGGTATATCGTGCTCTCCAGCAATATCAGCAATTGCTTTCAATTCTTTTTCCCGATACACTGCTCCGGTTGGGTTATTTGGATTAATTATCAAAATTGCTTTTGTTTTCTCATTCACTTTTTTCCTTATATCTTCAGTGTCAGGCTGCCAATTATCATCACTAATAGTTCTATATGTGACTGCTTGAGCATCATAGAACTTTGGATAGGCTGAGTAGGATGGATAGGCAGGTCCTGGTATAAGGATCTCATCACCAGGTGTCAATAATGATCCGAGTAAAAACATAATGCCTTCAGAAATTCCAGCGGTAACATGAATATCCTCAATAGGAAGATCTTTGGCCCCATTAATTTTCATTTCTTTTTCTGCAATAGCCTCTCTTAGCGGGACGATGCCTTGAGATTCCGAATAAAAACTCTTGTTCTCATTTGCTGCTTTAATAAACGCTTCAACAATATTTGGAGGAGTTTCAAAATCGTATTTATTGGGATCCCCAATATTTAACCAAATAAGATCTTTCCCTTGAGCAACTAATTTTCTTGCTTCGGCACTAACATCTCTTATAGCATATTCTAAAGATTGAACTCGAGCTGCTTGCTTCACTTTAATTAACTCCAATTTTTGCATGCAATGATTATGTTTGACTTATTTAATAGAACGAGAAAGCTTAATTTTCATCAAATATAAATTATATGTTTAATTGTACCTTGTACTGATTTCTGAAATAACAACTATTAATTTGCATTATTCTTATGTAGAGTAAAAACTAATTTTATCGGCAATTTGAGGTGATTGTCAAAATATTTTTAATTAGGTGAGAGGTTTTTGATTCAGCTTGCTCAAAAAAGTAGGTGGGAATTAGATTGTCAGCTGAAGAAGAACGAATCAAGCAAATGATAGATGACATTTTAAAGAATGCAAAAATTGAAGCAGATAAGATCCTAAAGGATGCCAATGAACAAACTAAAGAGATTCTACAAAGAGGTCAAGATGCTGCTGAAAAAGAGAAGAATAGTATTCTCGAAACTGAATTAAAAAAAGTTACTGAAATTGAAAAACAGCAAATTGCATCTATAAATTTGCAAGCAAGAAGGGAGATTTTACAAAAGAAAGAAGAGGAAATTAAAATAGCATTCGATTTAGCTGAAACAGAATTGAAAAACTTCCCCAAAAAAGCAGCTTATGCAAAAGTGCTTGAAGCTCTCATAATTGAAGGAGGTATAGCACTTGATGGGGGTGTAATTTCCATCAAAACAAGGAAGGGCGATGCAACCAAAATCAAGGATTTAACAAGCATTGCTAAAGCTATTACTAAAGCTTGTGGGAATAAATGCACTCTTAAAATTTCAAAAGAAACTATTGATGCAATGGGTGGAGTAATCCTTCAAACTGAAGATGAAACAATAACCATTGATAATACTTTTGAAGCACGATTAGAACAAAAATATCGACTAATTCGCACAGAAGTTGCTAATACATTATTTGGATAATTAAAGCAAGATACCGATTAACAAAATTTCATTATGAAGAAATGTTTTAAAAGGCAATTAACTAAAAAAGAATTATTGCCTCTATCAACAAATATTGGTGTAACCTCCAATGAAAAGAAAGATACTACTACCGATTGCCATGCTCGCTGTTATGCTTACAACAGCTTTTGTAATTCAACCAGAAATTGCTAAAGTGTCAGCGAATTTAGGGGATATCCTAATCTATAACAGACTTCTCCCTGTAGGAGACGTTTACCGTTATGATACAATTATATTTGGAGTAACATTACATAATAATTCAACTACAAACTACTACTTGTCGCAAATCAGAGCTAATTTCTATGCCTCAGATAGTAGATCCAATGTAACGCATTATTATGAGTACCTCTTTCAACACGACGTTACTCGAGATGAACTTCCCCCGCAACTAGCTCGAACAATCTCTTTTCAAGCAACAATTGAGGAAGAGCTAAGGGTTCAAGATAACTATACTGTAATGTTAATGGTTAGTTTTTATGAAGAAGGTCATGAAGAAGGCCCCTTTACAAGACAAGTTGGAGAAAACGCTACAATCAATATCAAAATTCATCGTATTAATGCACCGGATTATATCTGGATTGTATTAGTGTTATTATCATTAGGAATTCTATCATTCGTTGTAGTAGGTTTGGTTGGCTGGATTAAGGAAAGAAGAAGTAAGCAGTAAATTATTATTTGAATTTCATATTTTAAAGAACTACAACACGCTTAGCTGAGATAATAACTTGATACTTCCTTTGATCTATAGTTCTGTATGAGATATGTATGCTTGGGAGTATAATGTACTCCTCTTTCTTTGGCTTGATTTTAAAAGTTTCAAGGATAGCTGATTCATAATTTAATTGATCAACAATCCTTCGTGGATACATAGATAGTATTTCGAATTCATTAGTCGGTGGCAAAGCAAGATCTACTAGATAGGCAATTCCATCGCCGATATTAGAGATTTTTACCTGGACGTAATTTTCTTTCTTATATTGTAATGGTGTAGAAATAACATATTCTGCTACAACATTAGGTAAGGCATTTTTCTCAGATGCAAGTAAATCTCCTATATCAGCAATTGCAAGATGTGGGGGACTAATCCCTTCTAATGCATAAAGAGCTGCTAAATCTTCATAAGCAATTACATCTGAATATGATCTTTCAATACCTGCATCTAGTAATAATTCTTTGAGGGCTGCAGGATATGTTGTATCCAGATCTGTTGAAATATCTAATTCACGATATTCCCGACCTTTTGAATAATCCATGAAAACTTGATATCCATGAACCCCAGGTTCTATTGTACTGATTTTCGTTGGATCGCAAACTAAAGCAATGGCATTTTCAAATAAGCTTTGCTGATTTCTCTGTGTTCGTATATCTACACTAGACATGAAGAATCCAAATGAGGGATGACTGTGGAACCAGCCTACAATAATAGCATCTATTTTATCTGCTTCTTCAGCTATTTTTGGTATTATAGTATAATCAGACATTTCTACAAAAATTGAACTACCACTAGTCATGGGGATTGCTCTCAAAACAGTAGCAGTTTCTCCCTCAATAGTACCAATCAGCCAACCAATTACTTCTCGCCATTGCCTATAAGGCCTGTTTGGATTCGCATATTCAATTACGTACTTGAACATTTCATCGTAGGCTTCTTTGGTAACAATGACTGATTGTATCATATTAACCAACCTCGATATTTCTTCTACCTTTACTATAAATTATCTGGGACCTCATGTCTTTTAAGAATTTCAATTAACCAGTTAACAAAAGGTTGCCTAAAAGCATCAGTTGTTGGGTAAATGTCTTCAATACTATCTTCGGCTGATCCAGTAGCATTATACGCAACAATACTCTTTAACGCAGATATTTCTATGTAGGGTATCTTAAACTCCTGCTTCTCAAACAGTTTTTCTGTAAAACTAACTGCTTCCTCTATATCTACTTGATTTTGGTTATCTTGTCTTAAATCAGATTTATTACCACATATTAGAATGGGAATATTTCCCGCATGACCCCAAATAATATCCCGCCACTTAGATATAGCCTGAAAAGAATCTCTATCTGTGACATCAAAAACAATGATACCACCCTTTGCTCCATAATAGAAGAGAGAATGAAGATATGGAAAATATCTTTGTGATCGTAAATCATAAATTCTTCCAATAATATTTACTCTTTGAGAATTTTCTTTTTTGAAGGGAATTTCAAGTGATGCAGAATAACCTCTACCTGCAATACCTGACCCTGTTAAAGCTTCAAGTAAGGTTGTTTTTCCTACCTTAGAATTACCTACTAATACTATTTTTACTGTATGTGATTTCTCTTCTTGAGAAGAGAATTTGGTTTCAATAGTAGGTTCCATGTTAATGTTCTCCAAACATTCGGAAACAACCACTCATTATAGATGAATCTGTTTAGGAACAATGCCCATTAAATTTATTGGTTTGATTCCTCTTTTAGGTATATTTCATTACAAGTGGTTTATAATCTTTTAAACTTTAAAATGTAATTTAAAATTCTTTGACGAGAAAGTTGACATCGATAAGAAATTTACTTTTCTAAAGTTGTTAGTAAAACTTCTTTTAATATATAAGGCAGAAGTTATTTAGAAGAATTCTATCTTAGAAATAACAGTAGATTAAATAACTGTTTATTTGTTGAATGCATGCGAGGATCCAAATTGAATAAAATAAAACAAATTCCGGTATTAGAACGAGTAGCAAAAGCTAATGAAATATTCGTAAATGAAATTCGAGAAAATTTCAGAAAAAATGATATTATTTGCTTTAATATTATGGGATCACCTGGTTGTGGAAAAACAACCTTCATTGAAAATACTATTTTAAAATTAAAGGATAAGAAAAAAATCGCAGTTATCGAAGGGGATTTAGCGACAACAATTGATGCTGAAAGAATTCGTGATTTAGGAGTTGACGTCATCCAAATTAATACAGGGGCAATGTGTCACCTTGATGCAAGACTTATTCGTGAAGCATTAGCCAAAATGGATCTTAGCAATATCGATTATTTGTTTATTGAAAATGTAGGAAATCTAGTGTGCCCTTCATCACATGATTTAGGGGAAGATTACAGAATAATATTAGCTAGTGTTCCGGAAGGACCACATAAACCGAAAAAATATCCGGTTATCTATAAAGAAGCAGATGTTGTAGTAATAACAAAAGCAGATCTTTTAGAACATTTTCCAGATTTTACTGTTGAGACACTCTTTGGTCATGCAAAAGAAATCAAGCCAGATATAATAACGTTCAAAGTAGCTCTCAAAGGAAAGCAAATCATAATGGATGAATGGATCCAATGGTTAATGAATACTAAGTCAAATAACCGTTGAATGCTGATTTGTATTCCCTTTTTGTTCACTTACATTTGTTTATTGTTCATCATCAAATATAAAAATTTTAACTAATTCTTCTCTTAAATCATCCTTTACCATTTCAATTACTCGCGTAAAAGATTCATCAATGATGTTCTCTTCGATTTTGGCAATAAATTCAGTACTTTGAATGATTTTGTAAAATCTAGCCATTGCTTTATCCATCGCAGGGATTACTGCTTCAGCAAATGCAGATAAGAATAGGTTAGATATTGCATTTTTATTTATCCAAGGTCGTTCAGCATAAATTTCCTTTAATTCTTTTGCAGATAATTGTTTAAACATTTCTTCTTTCCCACCATTAGTTGATGAATAAGGTGTTGAATCGTTATTAATCTTTAACAAACCTATTGTTTTATAGATTAAAAATTTTCATATCTTTTTTCTAAAGATGTTAAAATGGGAATACTTTTTATCTTAATCTTTGATTTAAATCATAAGGTTTTAAGTTGAGTTATGTTAAATTAACACCTACCCAAAACAGATAATTCATTGGGAGATTTGATTAAGGAATGTCTTTACGTCCAACATACAGAGCAATAGGCATTGATTTAGGTACGTCAACCATTAAGCTTTCATGTGCTTCGCATCTCAAGAAAATTCCTTCAATTGTAGGAGCCCCACTTGAAGGTTGGAGAGGATTCAGTGGAGATTCTTCTTTGGAAAAAAACCTCGTTATTAGTGATGGAACAAGAAGTCTCTATGTTGGGGAATTAGCACGATTACAAAGTGAAATCAAACGTGAAATCGCAAGTGAAGGAAAAGTGAAAAGCATTGAAGACGCTGTGCTAGCGATAAAGGCTGTTTTAGCTTTAATTACTGATAAGAACTATGATGAAATCATAATGGCTACAGGAGTTCCAGTAGCTTCATCAAAAAAAGAAATGGTAAAACTTGCTAAGGGATTGAAAGGCGCATTAGATATCAATGTTGAAAACGAAGCAACGGGAGACAAAATAAAGCGTTTGCTTTCGATTAAGCATTGCATTGTTATGCCTGAACCCTTTGGGACTTATTATTATACTTTGAAAACCCTGGGAGAATCGAGAGCTGTAGATGCAATTGTAATTGATGTTGGCCATGGATCTACTGATATTTTAACACTTTATGAGGGTAGAGTTATGCGCCAAGCTTCTGGTAGTTTAGAAGAAGCAGCTGACACATTAACCCACAGAATTGCCCAGGAATTACAAAATCAAACTGGAAAAATAATTAGACCCTTTGATCTTATGTCATCACTTTCACAAGGAAAGGATGTTTTAACTATTGCCGGTGAACGATGGGATATTCTAAGTATGAAAGAATATCATATCGAAATCATTGCTGATGTAATTCTTGATGAGGTTAATAGATTAATAGGAACCTTACCACCAGACGCAATTATTGAGAAGGTTATTCTCTGTGGTGGGGGAATGCATATATTCGGAGATAGATTGAAACTAGGTTTTGAACAAGCAGGATTAGCAGAACATCCTGAAATGCTGATATTACCTGAAAATCCAGTTATGTCAAATGCAATGGGTTTTGAATTATTTGCCCGAAGATTCATATCAGGCTTAGGAGATGATGGATACAATGAGCTCTAAGAAACCACCTGCAAAGAAAACAGAAAGTAAGAGCACTAAAGCTAAGACCAAAACTAAGCCTAAGTCTAGTGCTAGTAAGAGAAATGAAAAATTAAAAAAACCAGCTCCAAAAGAGGTTAAAGAGTCTCATGAGGATTCTGATAGGAGTAAACGAAGAAGCTTAATTTCAGCTTTAAAGAGAGGAATTTCTACTAAAGGTGATAGTCCTTCAGCTTCATCAAAGGATCCTATGAATATTGTAATTACACTTAGTCCTGCTAAGCATGCAGATATTATTGAATACATTGAAGAAACAGTCCCTGGCGGTGGTAGAGCCGAATGGGTTCGTGACTCGATTAGACTGAAAATGAGAATTGAACGTGGTGTTTATGGTTTAAACACCTCTGGACAAGATGAAACGCAAAAAGGAACAGATGAAACCCTTCAAACAGTTTTTGGACAATTCGCTGAAGTTATGACGAAAGTCATGTCAGATCTTAAATCAGAGCAACCAGCTACAAGACAGGTTCAAGCATCTTCTGATACGGAACGACCAAGACCTCCCCCACGTGAAAGAGCAGATCGAGGGGGTCCTCCTCAGCTAAAGAAAGTTGAGGTTAAAGATGATAAGCAATTGGAAGAACTGAAACCTGATAGACCATCCTTAGATGATGCTATTGGTGCCATTGTTATAGTTGAATAATTGGAATGAGGATTAACTATGAATATTCTTTACAAAATACCTCTTGAAGCAAAAGATCTTACTCAATTTCTTGAAGAAGAAAAGAACTTCCTAATAGGGTTCCTAAAATTATTGGAAGAAGTAGATACAAGTGGGCTAAGTAAGAAAAATACAGATATTATTTCTCAGTTGAAAGATATACTTCTGGCAGAGGTTGATAAAATATTTCCCTCAAAGAATCCTCAAAATCAAATTCAAGCTCTACTCTCTTTAGCAAGAAATCTGGCAAAATCCTTTAACAAGGCAAAAATAGAAGATCTTGGAATTGTCAATAGATGGGTTTTACTTACAGATGGTTATCTTGGCAGCTTTGTAGAAAAAGATTATGAGATTGCTATTTTGTTATATTTAATTTCAGCAATTTATCAAACTCGTGCTCTTGCACATGTTCAGACAAGTCCACAGTATCGTTATTATCATATCTCATCTTTGTCTGCATTGAAAGGAGCAATTTTGTTTATGGAGTGTGTAGCTCCACAAGAAGAACACTATTCGTATCCGTTTTACAATTTACTCCTCCTAAGAAAATTGGAGGTTGAAGCTGAAGTCACTAAATCTGAAGCTTTTATTGCTCGTAAACAAGGTGATTTCAATCGTGCATCTAAGCTTTTTGCTGGAGCAGCTTCATTTCGGTTTTCTATGATGAGTTATGAGTTACCAAGTGAATCTGACAATAGGGTGAAGATTTATGCATCCACTGAATTAGGAATGGCTTGTTTCTATATTGCAGTTGGACACTCTAATCTTAATGAATCCCAACAAGCTCACTCATATCTACTAAAAGCAAAAAGTTACTTTGAAAATGCTGCGAAACTTTCAGAGGACAATACCGAGCTCTTAGAAGCAGCAAATAAGCGATTAGAATTAGTTAATCCTTACATAAATAGAATTCAAGATACGATTGAAACTAAGGATGTAAAAATCGAGGATATTGCTGACCCGCAACCATTAATGATTCATCCTGATCCTGAACCTCTCTTTACTCCGAATGATAAAACCGAAGGACCACTTAGAATTTGTTCTAACTGCGTTAAAAAAGTAGTCTGGGCTGATGTTTGCTCAGAATGTGGTGAAACTATAATCCCGTTTGAGTAAATGATAAAACATAAATTTGTTAAGCAAATTATCCATAGTAAATCATGTTAAAGGAATGGACTAACGGTGCTAATCCACAAATATCGAACCACAAGGTCTCTTAAAATTTGTTACTGGGGACCAAGTATGGCTGGGAAAACATTCACTGTAACTGCTATTAAAGTAATGAAGTCCTTAGAGGATCCGAAAAGTGTTTTCGATTTTGTAACAGTTAAAGATCAGGAAACCGGGAAAACTGTTTTCTTTGACCAGGCTGTTTTTGGTTTTGGATCAAAACCTGAATCGGATGAATTTCTATTCAAAATTCATGTTTTTACTACAGCAGGGCAAAGAAGACTAAAAGAAACAAGGAAAGTCGTTCTACAAGGAATTCATGGTTTAGTGCTTGTTGTCGACGCTGATTTGAATAATTGGGATGAAAACATATGGTCTTTACAAGAACTCAAAGAGCTAAAAGGCGAGGACATCAAAGAACAAAAAATCCCGTATACTGTTTTTGTAAATAAACAAGATCTTCCATGGGGCACAAAAATCTCACATAGACATATCAAACAACTATTTGATGCAGCAGATGTTTCAGATCTTTTCCCCGAATTAGAAGGAAATGTATTTAGTGGTTCTTGCCAGCAAGCTAGAGCTGATTTGAAAAGCCTTCTAAGTAATACCCCAAAAGACGTTATTCTTAGTTCTGAAGGCCATTTTAAAAGAGAATTTAGACCGGATTCATTTAGTCCCTTGATGAAATCAATGGAAGATATTGTAAAACAGATTCTTAAAAAAGAGTTTTTGGCAACTAAGACTTAGTAACTTGTATGGAAAATCAAGTTTTTTTGTAATTATAGGTAGTTATTTGTAGGTGTTTTGACATGATTTTTTCTTAGAAAATACTATATTTATATTTAAAGTGGTCTAAAAAGTATATAAATAGAAAACGTTCGACAAGAAGCTGGACTCTTATTTGTTTAGTTAAAAGCAGGGGTGCGTAAGTGTGTTCAAGAGATTCTTCAGATGGTTAAGAAAGATTTTCGGTAGAAAGAAACAAGAAGTAGTTGTAGAAGAGGCACCTGTTGAAGTTGAAGTTGTAGAAGAAGATGTAGGAGATATTATAGAATACAGTCCTGATGTCTTCGAAGTAGATGAAGGGGAACTTTTCGAGGAACGAAAAGAACTTGAACAACAAGTAAGAAATCTTAAGAAAACAAAAGAAGATGCCTTGTCTATTGGAGAGATTATAGATCATTTATCTTCAGAAGAAGACATTTTCCACGCTTTGGGTGCAGATGATTTCTGGAATGCAACTGGTTATTGTGATACTGTTCGAGAGAAGTTCAATAAAGCTAGAGCTGACAAAGATAAAGAACAACAGCTTAGGCATTATTGGCACTCAAATAAAATGTATATGCGTTCAGTTGAAGCTTATAGAGATGCTATTGCGAGAAGTGATATGCTTCGGGCAAGAGTTATGCTGCTCAACATTCGTATGTTATACGATGTTTTAATTGAAATGCATCGCTTAAATCAAAAAGTCATTCCAAAACCCCAGACATTAGATGTCGAAATGCGAAAAGAATATGTCAAAGACATTCTTGTTGAAATTTTAGAAAAAAATAGCTTTCCTTTGAGTGTAAAAGAAATCCTTTCCGAAGTAATGAAAGGTGAGCGAAAATCTATTCTAGAGCTTTTAACTGAAGAATCAATTCAATTCTATATTCAATCTCTCGTTGATGATGAATTCATCAAAAGGATTGAACGTATTATTGAATATGCTCCTCCCCCACTTCCAAATGTTTCTCCTGAAATGAGAGAACTCATTCCTGAAAAGATTTACGAAGATTCATTTACTCCTGATGTAAAGATGTATCGTCGAGAGGATATTGGAAGAGAGGAACTTTCTGCTCTTTTTCCACCAGAAATTTACAAAGGATTACAGGAAAAAGGGTTCTATCGTATTGAAGATGTTCAAGGGCGACTTGAAGAATTACAAAGAATTCTTCTCGAAGAATTGCAATTTGAACCTGATATGACAACTATCTCAATCGGGATTCTCAGTGAAAGACTTGGTCGGCTTGATGGTACACAACAAATAGTGGCTGATGAGAGATCTTTACTCGATAGAAGAAGACAAGAACTTTTAGCAGAAGCTGCTGTTGGTGAAGCAGTTGAAGGTGTGAAAGAAGAACCTGATGGGAAGAGAGAAGAATTCCATCAGATTGTACATCAAGATATTATTAATTCACCTATTCCGCGTCCTTATCAATTGGAAGCTTACTACATGTTCAAGGGAGACCATTATAATGCAAGTATAATTGATTCACCAACTGGTTCTGGAAAAACTCTAATGGGTATGATGTGTATTCAAGATTTCATAAGAACCTTGAGAACGGACGAATCAATTTTGATTGTTGTCCCCACTCAAAATTACCAGTCTCAATGGGTTGATTCTATTTGTTTCAATGAAATTGGTTTGCAAATATCACCAACCTTTGTGTTTTCAGGTACAATAACTCAACTTGAAAATTTCATAACTAAAACCAGAGAAATACCTCCTATCATAATTTTAACCTATACTTCATTAGCACAAGTTTTAGGAGCAAAAACCAAAAAAGAAAAGGAATTAAAGGTCCTTATTAATTGGTTAGGAATTCGTAGCGTTATTTTTGACGAAGCCCATAAAGTTGTGGAACAAGAAACGAGTGCAACTTATGAAGTTACTAAACGGATTGTAAAATTGTTTAAAGGTGCCCATATTGAAAACTTGATTGGGTTTTCCGGAACAGCAAAAGCCTATGAGAAAGCGTTCAAGCGCTTAGGTCTAAAATTGATTTACGTGGTTCCTGAGAAAGAACTAGTTTTGCATGGATTTGTTGCTCCTATTGCAGAACTTGGTGTAACCTTTGCGTATTCTGGAAGAGAGAAAGCGATTAGGGAAATTCATAATGAAATCAAAGTGAATATGAAACAGATCTGGAGTTATTTTGGATATAACAATATGCGAAGAGAATTCCAGAAAATACCTATGAATGATCGCTTATTTATTTGTAAGGAACTTTTAGGTATGTATCAAAGTTATCGAAGTGAAATGGTTACTGAAAAACTAAGATCAAAATTTGCTGATTGGGCTCCAAGTAGGGAAAAAGGTCCATTAACGCTTAGTGATGCAAATTTAGTTCAAGCGGTTCAAATTTACAATGGGTGGTCGGATATTTCTATAGCGTATAATTCCACTCATACTAATGCTGCTCGTGAAATTGTCGAAGAAACTGAGCAACTTGTAATGAGATTAGAGCAATTAATCCGAATTCCAAGTTTAAGAAAAATGATTACAAGTGAGAAATATGGAAAGCGAATGCCTAGACGTCAGACATTTTACAATATAAGAAAGGAATCCAAAGACCGCAGAGAATCAATGAAGAAAGTTAGAGATATAATGTGTTCTACAATGGTTGGTGTTTATAAAGCACTTGATGCTTGGGCAAGAACAAAAATTGGTGAAGGTAGAGTTGGTACTTTACAATCAATAATTAACGCTGAAGAAGATATTCGAGATGTAAAGGGAGTAGTAATTTTTGATAGAGGTCGAACAATTAAGATGGAAGATGAATCTGGAATAGGATCGCCAGGATTCTCTGGTGTGGGAGGAAGTTTTGCTCAGAGCTTAGGAACTGATATTATAAAATATAATCCAATTGCTGTGCAATCCTCTGAGATGTATATAAGCTATAATCCAGAACTTGAAAGACCATTACAATCAATGATGGCTGATTTTATTAGAAATGATGTTATTGTTGACAAGCTAACAGAACGGCTTTTCATGGAATTAATCTATGAACTTCCCTTCCAAGAACAATTGAGTAATTTCATTTATCTCACATTTAGGGAATTAATGACAAAATATGCTTCCACTTTGAAGAAAGTTTTCAGAGCAAGATATGGAGAATTCGCACGCAAAGTGTTCCAACCTATGAGTGAGTTCATAGATGAAATGGTTATTCTCGATGAAAATCTGGCTATAGCGGTTAATTTGTTAAAGGATCGAATTGATGATCCATCTGTGAGAATAAATAATATTGTTTTAATGTTATTTGATTATGCTATTATTGCTCGAAAAATCGAATATGCAAGTAAAAGAAAATTAGAAAGTGCAACCGGTGAATTGTTAGACTATTATTCTTTACCAATGCCTTCAGGAAGACAGAAACAATTAATTTATGATTTAGTATCTGATTTTCTTGATACTGAATTACTACCTATACAACTCGTCTTCGTTTCCTCTTGGGCAAGAACTGGATGGGATGTTAGAACTCCTGATATTCTAATTGATGCAACAGCAACACGTGATGTTACTGCTTGGCAACAACTCCGAGGAAGAGCTATGAGGGCTTTAGAAAGCTGGACAATTGATTGTTACAGAACTATTGCTGTTCTTCTAGGAAAAAGGGGCAGTGCAGATAAAATCATTCAAAGACTTCCCCCAGAGATGCAAGAGAATTTTACAAAAATACAGAAAGAATTTGCTCCAAAAGAAGAACTCACTCCTGTTATGATAGAGCTATTAATCAAATCAATTGATGAAGCAAAAATTCCTTCGGAAGACAAGATTCAATTGAAAACTAAACTTAATTCAGGGAAAATCTCCAAATTTTCCACTACTGAACGAATGAAACTTATTATTTATTTAATGCTCTCTCAGAATAAAGTGGCGCATATTTTTGAGATGGTAAAAGCATCTGGTTCCACGAGACAAGTAGAATATGATAAACGAACAGGAATTTGGCGAAGGAAAGCAGCCATTGCTAAAAAACATCGTGAAGAACCAATTCTCCCTGTTCCTGGTTCAAAACGTAGTAGAGGAAAATATATTGCACCTTTGATTTATTCAAAGGATCCAACTGCAGATACTCCCACAGAAATTCGTGCAACTTTAAGCAATTTGCTTGATGGTTTAGATCAAGATCTCTTAGATGATTGGGTGTTATCATTAATTGAAGAAAGTGACACCCAGAAAAGTGTTACAGTGGAAACTTTAGATTCAAAAGATCGTGAAACGCTAGAAGCAATCGCTCGAGAAGAAGCCCTCCCAACACGATTTGAAATAGATGGTGTTACAGAAGAAGTCTTGAAAGATTTTCTAAGTGAAATTGATGAAGTTGAGTTTTAAGCAACTCAATTATTTTTCAATATTTATTTAATCAGAACTTTTTACATAGAAGAGGATTTTAGGCCTGCCACGTTTCTTTGTTCTGATAGGTTTTTTATCTACTTGCCCTTTCATAATTAATTTAGCTAAAATATCATATAAAGTAGTTCTAGGAATATTTGTAAGTGAAGCCAATGTACTTCTTGTAATTGGTCCCTTATCAACAAGGATTTTAACTAAGAATTGTTCGATTGGCACTTTTTCCATGCTAGTACTTTCATTCCCATAAATAAAAGCTGTTCTTTGACTGTACACTATCATATTGTTTGTTAGCTCAGTTTCTTCTAGATTTTTTCGTATAAGTTTATCAATATCTTCAGTTATTTGAATTTCTTTGCTCATTATATGAGTCCCTCTCGTTCTTTTTCCACTTTTAACATATTTCTAGTTAGTAATAAACCTTATGCGAACTTGTCAAAATATAAGTTTTTTTCAGATAATATGGATTTGATATTACATATAAACAATTCTTAATTAATAGCGGGATTCAAAAGTCTTTTAACTCATTTTGAATAATTGAAATTAAAGTAGTTTTGAGAGTGGTAAATCTGAAGGGTAAGCATGTTGAATTCTCCACTAATCAACTAAAACGATACGAAAAACAAACTACCGACAAGAAAAGCAAAGTAGTGGAAACGATCACAGGTGGTTTTGTTGAATTTAACACGACAGTTAGTAAAAAAGACACTCTGAAACAAACGACATTAATATCTGGATCAAATATAGAAACTAACATTTCTAGTATAGGATCTTGGTCATGGGTAGCAAAAAAACCGACAGTATGTATGATATGTAAACTTCCTCTAAAATCAACGCAAAGCATTTCTCGATGTCCAATGTGTCATTCACTATTCCATGCAGACCATATATTTGAATGGTTGAAAGTAAAAGGAAAATGCCCTGTTTGTTTACAAAATTTACGACCAGGTGGAACTGAAGAAGTGAAACTTTAATAGGTATTATTTAATGATAAAAAGTAGAGATGTGGAATAATGAGTAAACGTCCGAAATCAAAACAGAAATTTGATATTGATGTTATAAAAACACCTGAAGGACATGTTCCTACCGTGGAGAGTTTTCATAAAGTAATAGATGGATTATTTGGAGAGGTTCTAGATACCAGAAAGGATATTGTAAAACTAATTCCTAATTTGGAAAAAGAATTATCAAGTTTACGAGAAATTTTGGCACAACAAATGATTATTTTTGAAGTTATTAATGATAATATCTCCAAGTTAGAAGATGAACTTAAGGATCAATCAAGAAAAATTACGAAGATACAAAAAATTACAACTGATACAAAAGAGAAACAATTATCAGAAGCTGATCTAACAGCTGAATCAAAGAGAGCAATAGCCAAACTAGTGAAAGATGAACTAAACAAAGGCACAAAACCAATACATGAGGCTTTGAAACTTTTAGAAAAAGTTGTTGCAAAATCAGAAACAGATACTTTGAAGAATGTTGGAAAGCAGCTAACAAATCTTAGAGATCAAATAGACGATTTATCCTCAAAAACTGAATTGCAAATGCTGGAAATTTTAGAAAGTGTTAATCAAGATCCTGTGAGACGAACTACAAAATCTACAGGTTCAACAACTAAAACTACAAAGAAGAAATTAACTTCCTAGAATAAATTTCATCAATGTACCTTATTGAATTAGGTTTATAATAAATAAATAATAAAAAGAATAGATAAATGTTAATTATAAAGTTTAGAATGAAATATAGAGATATGGTAAATTTAAGTGGAGGGGCATAATAACCCCTTTATGGAATTTCAAGGACTGAAATGTCGACCTTTGATACACCATCAATATCGGCCAATTCTTCTTTGATTGTCTCCATATTTACATTCTTAAATTCTTTTGAATCAATATAACCTTCATATACACAGCTCTCTTGAGTAAAGCATAGACCTGTGGAATAAAGAGTTTTTATACCCGCTTTCATAAATAATGAACCCATTTTCTTCAAAAAGTCCGGACTAAGTTTTCCGATTTCAATGCCCACTTTGTAAACTTTTTCACTTGTAGTGGGGATAATTCTTATTATTTTAGTGCTGGGTGCGAGTATCATTACCGCATAATTTCCTTCTTCAGGTTTTAATGCGTCTAGAAAAGTTTGGGGTAATTGGATAGGTTGCCCTACTTCAAGCTTGCACATCTTTGCTACAGTTACTTCGGTTGTCATTAATGCCTCTCCTTGACTAAGGAATTTAATAATATCTTCATTAAATTAAATCCTTTGGTGTTTATATAATTTACTTTTTGAGACTTTTTATGCTTAATTTACCTTATATAGGCATTTTATTTAAGTAATCTTTTGGTCTTTTTCCCTTGTTTTTTGATGCTAGGATATGTTTCTCTCACTTTTTTCCTTGTGAAAGACAACCTAAAAGTTAAAGTATTATAGGATGATTTTGTTATCAGTAGAGCGAGAAGAACGAAACATTATTACAAAAGAAAAAATATGTAAGTCTAATAGTTCTTAAAAAGAACAGTAATAGGAGTATGAATCCCCTGTCCACAAATAAAAAATATCGTGAGAAGCGATTATCCCTTTTAATGCATCCTATGCGCAGAAGTATTTACCAGCTTGTTTGTGAGACTCCAGGATCATACTTTTACGAGATTGTTAGTACACTTGCAGAACCACAAGGAACTCTCTCGTGGCATTTACGCATGTTGGAAAAAGATGGTTTGATTAAATCACAGAAATTTGGCGGGAAGCGATTATTTTACCCCAAGATGCTGCGCTCAGAATCAGCAGAAAGAGCATTTGCTATTTTAAAAAATGGTACTGCAGCCAAGGTGTTTGATCATATAATAAACAATCCTGGGTGTTACCAAACTGAAATTGCAGAGAAATTATCTATTCATCATGATACTGTTCGGCATCATATTCTGCGGTTATCTGAAGCTGAATTAATTGACGTTATTCGAGATGGCAGAACAGTAAAATACTTCCCAGGGGAATTAGGGAAAGAATTGATTAATGGAAGCCTTAATGTTCTCTCAGAGCGGTATATTCGTTTTCTCATAGACAAATTAGAAGAAGGGTGTATGTCTCCGGAAATTGTTGAGCGAGATTTGCACAGCATTTCCTTAAGAATAGAATGTCCCAATTCAGAAGATATCTCGTTAAAAATCCAATTAGGTCCTTGGGAAACTACTTTAGCTGTTGAAGAAGAGGAAGAAGAAGAAAAGAAAGAAAGCTAAAATAGATAAAAAAAAGAAAAAGATAAAGTGGGAAAAAATCACTTCAATTTTTTGAGGGTTTTCTTTAGTTCCTCGTATGCTGCTTCCCAATCTTTAATTTCTTCAGATAAATCGTCTCTTTGTTCGTTGTATTCATCTTCTGATAATTCGCCAGTAGATTTTCTAACAAACAACGTTTCCAAAGTTTCTCTTTTCTGTGCTAATTCTTTCTTCAATTGATCCTTCCAGCTTTCCATTTTGATTAATTCTTGTGTTATTTGTCTTTCAGAATCAGCTATTGATGTTTTGTATTCGCGTTCCATTTTTTCGTATGTTTTTTGACTAATGCTTTTCTCTTTCTTTAGACCTTCAAGTTTTGACATTCGTTCCCTTGAGAGGTCTTTTTTCTCCATGAGATCAAAAACTGGAATAGGTGCTCCTCGTTTGGAAAGCTTTTTCTTTTCGATTTTAATCTCTACAAATCGTTTGTTTAATTCATCAACACGACCTATAGCATCTTCTTTTGGAACCAAACCTACTTTTACTCTCTCCTCTAAATTCTCAATTTCCTCCAAAATTTCTTCCATTTCTTTATCAATTATAATCATTCTTCCTTTTACTGCAAGAGCTTTAACAATTTCGGAATCTATTGCTTCTGTTTCTTGAGATGCCGATGAGCTAAAATCATCTTTTATTGCTGAAGAATGAATATCACGAGATGTTTCTCTCTTTTTCTTAAACATATCCTTGGGCAATCTAGCCCCACACGACTTACAGAACTTGAAATTCGGTAAAGCCGGTTTACCACAAATAGGACAACGATATTCTACCATTTTGTAATTACTTCCTAGTATTTTATTTGTTTACAATTATATCTTATAGATTCTTTTGCCGTTTAAATAAAAAAAGAATTCTGTTCGGAATTTCTTTGATTATTTCGAATTCTCAAGCAAAAAATAACAGGAAATTTCTATTTTTTTTCATCAAAAAAGCAAGTTATAAGCCAATATTTGCCATAAATAGTAGAGGTTTTGAAAATTAATTTTTCACAAAATGACAAGATTTAAATGATATACATGTCCGTCGAATAGTAGCGAGTTGATTTAAATGGCTAGACGCCCCGCCAGATGTTACACAAAAATTGCTGGACCACCCTATACACGAAAGAAATTTATTCGAAGCATTCCAGGATCAAAGATAACTAGCTTTGAAGCTGGTAATAAAAACACAAAATTTCCAGTGACAGTTTCGTTATTCTCTAAAGAAGCATGCCAAATAAGACATGTTGCATTAGATGCTACTAGAATGATGACTAACAGACACATGCAACGAAATGCTGGTGCTGAAAACTATCATTTCATTATCAGAGTCTATCCTCACCACATTTTGAGAGAAAACAAAATGATGGCATTTGCAGGTGCTGATAGATTACAAGATGGTATGCGTCGTGCTTTTGGGAAACCAATGGATATTGCAGCTCGAATAAGAGCTAATCAACCATTAGTTACAATCCATACTCAACCCCAATTTATTGATATGGCAAAACGAGCTTTGAAAATTGGTGGTGACAAGCTTCCTACACCTTATTACATCCATTTTGAGGCTGGGGAAAAAATCTATCAAAAATTCAAGGCAAAAGCAGCAAAAGCATAATAAAAAAACTTTTTCTGTTATGCCCTATTCTTTTCTTCTTTTATTTTCATCTTTTCTTTAAGATAATATCTGCGTATACCTTTGAATAATCTCAAGTTAAATTTATTGAAAACCGGTTATTCATTGTGAGTATGAGGTAAAGATTCTCAAAGATTAAAGATGCCATTCATCAGGAGAAATTAAATGGAATTTATATGCGCAAAATGCAATGCAAATCTGGAGAAAGATCATACACTTCTTACAAATGGTTGTTACAAATGTGGTTCTAAGGTTTTCAAAACGTTATCTTCACCTGGTACAATAACTGCTAGCACAATAAAAGCTGCTTTAAAGATACAACGTGATAGAATTGAACAATTTGATACTACTGGTTTTGGTTTTGTTCCTAGACTTATAAAAGAGGATGTTGAGGGTGAACGAATCAAGGATTTAGATGATGACAATATTCCTACTATCAAATTAAAGCAGAAAGGAGTATATGAAGTAAATATTGGTGGTCTTTTTAGAGATAAGAAATCAGATCCAATAATTCTCAGTGGAAAATCTGGTATTTATAAAGTGGAACTTGCAACTGGAAACAATAAAGAAGAATGAGTGGGTTGATTTCCCTTACACTCACAATCGATTATCTAATTTTTTGGATTTAGTAAATATAATCCATTATCTTCATCTTTAATCCTAAAAACACCTGGTTTTGTTTCTACAAGATAGATTTCTGCTGTAACAGATACGATGCCTTCGACTAAATGCCCTCCAAGGCTTTTACCATCTTTTTCTCCAATTAGAATATGTATGTGAGCGACGGGTTCTTGAGTGTCTTTATTTTTTGCAATGTTACCTGTACATGCTAGAAGCTCTACTTCCTTGAATGGAACATGTAAATACTTCTTACTTTTAATGTCAAAATAACCAATTTTTCCTTTACCAAGTGCACCTATTCCTGTTAAATATCCAGCCAAGATGTTTTTCTCTTTAACATATTCTAGGATGCTTGTAAGTAGTTCTTCGCCTTTTTCCAATCTTATTAAGTGAACTTTTTGCTGTTCCATTTCCATGGTTTTCATTTTCAACTACCACTTTGGATTTTACTAAACATTGAACTATTATCAACAACAATTAAGAAGTTAACTGCTTTCTTAATTCCTCAATCTGTTCTCGAACAACAGTTAATTCAGAATTTATTTTTTGTATGCTATCATCAAATTCTTGCTTACTCTTCAACCCTTCTTGGAAATCAGTTTCATTCGTCTCTATTTCTTTCTCCAAACGATATTTTTCTGCTTCGAGAGTCAGGAGTTGCATATATGGATCTACTGTAGAGGTGTATGGATCATGTGTTTCCTTTTGCTTCAAAATTTCTGACGGTTTTACCCAACTATCACCAGAGCTTTCTTTTGTTTGTTCTTCAATAGTTGTGGGTTGCTCTTCAACAATCGGAGGTGTAAGAATAGGCACATCAGGTGTTATTTCTGGTTCCTCAGCTTCTATAACTGGAGGTGTTGCGGTAGTTTCTTTTAATTTTTCTTTGAAGTCAGTTAATTGCTTCTCAGTTTCTTCTTCAGCTTCTTGAATTATGGATTTCATTTGACTTAAAACCCTGGATGGTTGTGCTTCAGGACTTACTGTTTCCGACAATTTTTGTATGGTGGAATCTGAAGCAATAATATCCGAATCTTCTGCTTCTTCTTCAATAGGTTGTTCTGGTATCTGTTCGATTTGAGTTTCTTGTATAGATGGTATGCTTTCCTCTACTTCTGGTTCTTCAACCACAATTGGAAGAATTAAAGGTGGATCCGATTCCGCTGGTTCTGGTTCCACTTGAGATTCAGTTATACTTACTAATGATTCATCTACAAGTGGTAGAGAATTAGTTTCTTCTACTATTTGCTGAACTTCTTCAGGAACTTCTATAGATTTCTCTTTAACTAAACTACTCATCAGAGATCTCAAATCAGTTAATTCCGATTTTAATGAAGCCAATTCTTTCTTTAATCTTGAAGCTTCTCCAGATGATTCTTGACTTTGAGTAAAAACAACATTCTTTCCCTTTACGATTATATCATAAAATTGATCTACCAGCTCTTTATGCTGTCTAAACCAATGTCCATACGGATCCCAATTCAAAACAATTTCTCTAACTGTTTCAAGAAGATCTATGAATTCTTTATTGTGTTCTTTTTCTCCGATAATTGATGCTTCTAAATTTGATATAGTATCAATTAAATCAATTCGTAATTCAGCTTCTTGTTGTGGATTTGTTTCTCCTTTTATTAAAGTAGAGTAAATCGTTTCAAGTCTATCTATATTTTTAACAAATACTTCTTCTGGCAAATGATTCGACACCTAGTTTTCTACCAGTTAATTCTACTATTTAAATAGGATTATTAGTTATTTCTAGCTTTTCATTACGGTATTTTAATCTTTTATTTTAGATAAGAATAAAAAAGGGAGTAAAAACCACTGATTTTAAGTTTTTTATGATAATCCCAAATGTATTTCTCTGCGTTTTTGATAATCGACTGGAAAATGATTTTGAATGAATACCTTATTGATTGGTAGTTCTTCTTTTAAAGAATCAATAATTGCTATGAGTGATTCATCTTCTACACCCCAAATGAATAGGTTCAATTGAGATTGTGCATTCTTCGCAAAAGATAAACTGTTTAACAATGATTGATATTCTGGAGTGTCTACGGCGTTTGGGAAAGCAGTCCAAGCAGATAAGTGAATTGTTGGATTGCCATATTTACTTATTACAGAAATATCTTGACCAAAATGTTCTAAGGCACCTTTTGCGGCATTCATTGTAGGATCAATGTCTATTGTTATGTCTAAGTCTATTTCTTTTTGTGATTGTATGGATTCAGACAATTCCCTTAGAATAGTTTCAATTGCATCTTTTCGCCAAGTAATCCATTGATTCAACAGATTAGGATCCTTTTGCAAGTCACTCAGAGAAAAGATTCGATCAATACCATATCGATCAGAGAATCTTCTACAACAATTTTCACAGAAACTATAATCCTCTCTTGGGAAACGAATGTTGTCAAGTACCATTCCTTTTACAGGGAAACCTATTATTTCACTTATTATTGATTTCAGGTAATTAGTATATGAAGTTTTAAATGGATCAACAAAATCACTGTTTGGATTTCCACCGTCTTTTATTGCAGAATAACCAGGATTATTTGCTAGAAATGAATCAGCTAAACCATTTACAAAACCATAGACCTTAATGCCAATGGAATCAGCTATTGTTGAAAATGTTGAAAAGAATTCATTCGTCTCACGATCAGTTGGAGCTGTAGTGCTTCTATAATGCACAAAACCGGAACTGGATTTACCAACTACAGCAACCTCACTTAAAAAGCCACCATTTTCTGCAAGGAATTCATCTGGGCTTTGTTTAAGAAAAACTGGATCGATTACAGGAATAAGATTATGACTTGATATTGTTCGGATATCCATTGTCTAGTTTCCCACACACAACTACCATAATGCTAGTCAAAAAATGGTACTTATTGAATTTAATATTTGCTGTTGTGCAATAAATGAGATTTTTACAGCAAAACTTACTTCAATTATTAAAAATAAGAAAAAAATAGAAGAAAATAATCTTGGATTATTTCTTTTTCTCTTTTGTTTCTTCTACGCTTTCAAAATCCTCAAGATCAATTGGTGCTGGTGGTGGTGTTCGTGCCATTGTCCAACCAATCCAAGCTGCGATGAGCAAAACAATAACCATTCCTAATATAACAGGAGCAGCAATCAAAATAGTTGTAATTTGATTACTAACAAAGGGAGCAGAAGCATTCCATTCAGCAAGACCCCATATTGTAAAGGTAGCCCATGCACCTAAAAATAGGAGTGAAAGTGAAAATATCGAGTATCCAGCAAGTTTGTCCTTCATAACCATTTATCCTTCCATTTATATAATTGTTCAATGTGTGCATAAGAACTTTTCTTTTTATATTTTTTTCGTTTCATTGTCGAAATTAAGTTGTGTTTCTTTAAGCAAAAAAAGAAAAAGAAAAATTTTTCTCGAATTTCATTATCAGAGATTCGAGAATTCTTTGTTTTCTACCCAAACAATGAACCTATTCCAGAGTCTTCGTCTTCCTCTTCTTCCTCAGCAGGAGTAGGAACTTCTTCCTTCTTCTCTTTTGGCTGAGTTTTTACAGCAGTTGATTGAGCTGCCGATAGGATTTCTGGAGGAATAACACTTGGATCTTTAGAAGCAATTAGTTTAGCTAATATCATTGCTTCTAGTTGTGTTTTAGCTAGAACATTACTGGCAGTTTCAGGAGTAATAAAGCTAGATTCTACTGCTAAACTGAGAGCTGCTCTTCTTGCACGGCCAATTAATTCAGTGAGATTATCTTTGGTTGGAATTGCAGCCTCTATTGAAAGAGAGATTGCATTTTGATGTGCTTTTACTAAATCATTCATGATTCCATCAAAATCAACAATTAATTCATCATGAACTAAAAGAGAACCTCCACTATAGATTGCATTTACTGATAATCCAGCGTCAAATGGTTCAATACCGAGTCTACCTAATACGTTGGCAAGTGTTCTTGATACTTTATCTCCTGATTGGCAAACAACAGAATCTTCAATGATTTTTATGGTACCACCATCAATTCTGGTTTTCAAACCAATAGATTGTAATTCACCAATTACAGGACCTGGTGCAAAACCAGTATCACGTGCGGTTATGGTTATTTCTTTAGGAGCAATTTGTCCTTCCTTTGCAGGTGTTGGGATTTTCTTTTTCTCGAGAAAATTAGCAACTTTGAAGGGATTTCCATTTGTTAGAATGAAAGCGCAGGAACCATCTACGTATTTTATTAGTTTAGATATGCCTTTGTCTTTCTTAGCTATTTCTTTTAATGCTAAAAGCATCAAGGTATTCTTCGCAAGTTTGAGTATCGCGTCTTGTCTCATATCAGTTCTTAATCGTTGTATAGTTTTAGAAGTAATGTTTTCAACTTTAGTTATACCTACGGTTTTGTATTGGTTGAGTAAATCTATCAGTTCAGTAAGTTGTTTCTTCTTTGCAACATGTGGTTCGTGTTTATATGCAGATTTACTCATTTTAGTTCACCTCTATCTTCACAGATCCACCCATGGTTGTTTTTATCATAGCCGATCTAATGTTTTGAATTCCATTTTCAAGCCTACTTTCTAAAGCATGTATTACAGCTTCTATGTTTTCTGCTACAGCTTTAGCATCCATTTTCACTGTACCAACTTTTGTTAAGACTACAGGATTTTCTTTAATCCTTAGCTTTGAAGTTCTTGTGAATCGTTCAAGCATGATTGGTATATCAGCATTAGGTACAAGTGGTTGTGGCATTTTTCCTCGAGGAGCTAGATATTTACCGAGAAACCTAGCTATAAGAGGCATTAATGATGGTTCAGCTAGAAAGAAATCATGTTCTACTGCCATTTTTCTAATATCTTTAGGTGATTTACCTAAAGCTTCTAATTCAGTTCTCCCAAGGACAGTTTTTACCCCAGCATTTCTTGCTCTTACGGCGAGCTCACCGCCAGCAAAGATTGCTACGGTGGGTTTCTTCCTAAATGGATGAGGTAAAGTTGTTTGGAAGTTGAACCGGTTACTAGGTATTTTAAGATCTAAATCCTTGAAATTTATTGAGAGATCAATGCTCTCTACAAACTTCCGTTTTTTAGAAGCTTTTTTACACTTAGCAATCTGTTCTGTTAATTTATTTACATCCATATTATTCCGCTTCTGTCAATTTTAGTATTCCATCTTTTTGCAAGCCATGCACCAAAGAAATTATCTTTGTTAATATGGGCATGGTGACAGTAATACGCGTTTTATGAGTAAGAAAGAAGAAAAATAATCTATTATTAAATATTACTATCAATAATAGGATTAAATTGTTATTTGTTATCAATTAATAAATTAAAAAATGCAGAAAAATCTAAAAGATTATTGTGGTCAGCTGTGAAATACTTTGATCCTTGACCAACCATTATTTTTCCTAAGTTAGACATTAATTCAGAAGTATTTAGGAACCAAAAATTTTTCTTCTCTTCTTCAGACATGTGATTGCTAAACACTTTCAATAAGGAAGATAGTTTCTTTTGAGCCAATTTTATTTCTTCTAATTCCTTGTTTTCTAGAATTATGGTAACAGATGCAGTAGTATGGTAATCAGATCGTTTTTTCTTTGTTTCTTTCTGGATATCTATGTTCATTCTCCCTAATGATAAATGTGAATAGAAATCATTCAGGAAGTAAATCAAATCTCCCTTATTCGAATCGTTGGTGAAAAACAATTTTGCTACGGAAAGAAAGGTTTTGCTCTTTTCCAAAGATATTTGGTACAGTCCAGAAGCAATTTCATAAATAGAATTTGGTATGGAATCAAGTATTTGCTGCAGTGTTTGTTTGGAATCCAGAATTTTCACTTTCAATTTTAGATCTGCTAGAAACCTGATCAACGTATTTATTGTAGTTTTAACCTTAGTTAATAATTCTGTCTGATTTTTTCCTGTGAAGTAAATATACAGTAACAATTTAGGTTTATTCAATTCATTTCTTTCAAAAACGAAGGTATATCTAGTAACATTTTGTAAAAGCAAACCATATATTGGTTGGTTTATTTTTTGTGGGATTCTTATCTGTTTATTAAAATCAGTGGCTAAATGTATTTGAAGTGGCACTATGAGTGTTAACTTATCTGAGTCTTGTAACAAAATTCCACTTTTGTAGGTTCGTGCATTTTTCAGAGACATCGTTCAAGCCTTTTTCTTTCTAATTTTCTTTTTGTGTGTTTTTCGCTTCATTTTTGTTCCGCATTCAATACAACTATCTGTTTGTGTTTTACTTTTGTTACCACAGCCAGGACAAATCCAAAAGTATTCATGAATTGAAGTTATGCCTTTCCAATGAATTCCCTTACAAACCAACCCAATATGTGTAGCTAAGTTTTGTATGTCATAATCATCACTCAAGATTATAACATCATGTTCTTTCTGGCGTAATGATTTTGCTGTCGCTAGAACTGCAAGATCGCAATCAGATAGCTCATGGATGTCACCTGTCACTCTTGCTTGTTTTCTAATTTCTAAGAGAATCACTTCATCGGGTACTATAGTCTGTAATTCTTCATATAATAAAGCCTCTTCAATGAGTGCTTCACCTCGCATCATTCCCCTTACTTCTTCCAAAACACATTGAGGGATATATTTTACACCAGAAATATTATGGGTTAAAACACCGTTGTAAATTGCAGATGCATCAAGTACATAGCTATTGTTGCTATCTAATTGGGAACTTTTTGATTTATTCTTTTTAGTCACACAACCCATCCTCTTGATTAGAAGTCAAGTTTATCTTGTAAGCGATTGAAAAATCCATAATCCGGAAAGCGCACGAAAACGGTTTCATTAGGTGCTTGAGTTATCTCTAAAACTGAGTTATTCTTGAATTTCCCTTCAAACAGTCCATCGTTAATAACAACTACCTCATCCTCAAATGGTTCAGGAACAGTTATAGTAATTTTTGATTCACCTGGAACAACAAAGGGTCGTATTCGTCTTGAAACACTATTAACAGGAACAATCTGCATTGCTTTAATTCTGGGCTCGAGTATGGATCCTCCTGCAGATAAAGCATAAGCTGTGGATCCTACCGGAGTTGAGACCATTAAACCATCTAGTAAATGGTGACCTAAATTGAAGCTGTTTACAGAAATGTTTAGATGACAAATATGAGCACTTAATTTATTGGTTGCATAGGCTTCATTTAGAGCTGTTGGGAGTTCCTTTCCATCTAAAGTAACCTTAAGACGCATGCAATGCTCCAGAATGTAATCTTTTTTCATTAAACGGTTAAGACCTAATTCTTTGTCTTCTAGAGTTGCTGTTGTAAGAAAACCAAGATGACCAGCATTAATTCCAAACAAAGGAACCTCATTTGAATACCGAGCCGCCCAGAGAATAGTACCATCTCCACCTAAAGCTATGATTAAATCAAATTCCCTTATTTTTTCAATCTTTACTGATTTATCATAATCAATTTGATTAGCAAAAGACTCATTGAGATAAACATCTAGTTTATATTTCTCGGTTAAAATGTCAATAACTTCTTGACATTTCTTTGTGATTCGATCCTTTGGTAATCGTGATACTACTGCGATTTTATCGAACTGAGACATAAGTACACATCAACTCTTAAGAGACATATACAGAAAAGAATAAAAAAATAACTAATAATCTTTCGTAGATAGAGGATAAAAAAAGGGTAAAATAGTGGAAATCCTTTTTATTTCCAATAAAAACAAAAAATGAGTTAACATGGGCAGGTAGTCTAGCACGGTATGATACTTGGTTCGGGTTTAAATGAGACGAACTCTTTAACGGAAAATCAAGTGGTCGCGAGTTCGAATCTCGTCCTGCCCACCACTTAAGACTAGAAATATTATTAGGTTATTTTTAGATGCTGTTCAATTTTTTGAATTGTAGGTTCAACGGATTCTAAAAGTGGGTTGTTACTGGATTTAAAAATAAAAGCAGCATTTTTCAGATACTTCAGTGCTTCTTTAAGATCCCCCTCATCATATCGTTTTAATCCAAGATTTAAGAGTAAATCACCAAATTCCTCTTCTCTTTCTTCTGAGAGTGGGATTGAATATTTTTTACTGAATCTTCGAGCGATAATATATGCCTTCATTGCTTCCTCAAATTTCCCGAGTTTATTGAGGATCTTTGATTGATCGAGTGCAATATTAATTACTAATTGTGGTTCTTTACTTTTCTGAGCTAATTCAATCGCGTCATTCAAGATATTAATTGCTTTTTCCCCATCGTCGTCTTTTTTGTAAATAATTATTGCTAGATTCTTCAACCCTCTTGCTCTTCCTTTCTTATCTGGAGTTCCTTTTCTTAGCTTAAGAGCATTAATTTGGTATTCTTCCGCATACTTTAATTCATCTTGCAGCATAAAGCTTATGGCAATATTATCGTAACAATCAGCCATGCCTATTTTATGACCATAGTTTTTGAAGGCGAGATAGGCTCTTTTGTAATGGTTTCTTGATTCGATCATATTTCCTTTTTCAAAAAAAATCTCAGCTAAAATTCTATGAATGTCTGCTAAAATTACGTGTTCAGTTGAATTTCTAAAAAATTGAAGGGCTAATTCTAAAGCATTAAATGCTTTTTCTGCATTCCTTGCTTCATATGCTTTTTTTCCTTGCAAGTATTGCATTGATGCTTCTTCTTTTTGCTTTTTCTTAGACATCTTCATCCTCTAGCTCTGATAAGTCTTGTTAAAATACGTTTTCAAGTTTAAATATTGACAATTACTATTATAAATAATTCATATACATTTCTTTTAACTAGTAAAATATCTTATATTTACATATTTGAAAAATCTAATGGGGACTTGAAACTTGGCAAAGCGAATTGATCTTAAACGACCTTCTTTGCATCTAGATTATTTTAGGGATAACAAGGAAAGAATTTGTCAAGTTTTGACCTGGCATCATCCTTCAGATAGAAGGTTATGTATTGTAAAATATGATCTTGGAGATAGTTATTGGATCTCTCGAGAGACGGGAAAAAGGTATAAACGTATTTTGAAAAGCTATAGTCTTGAAGGACAAGATGATAATTTACAATTTGTGAAGGAAATAGAACCTAGTTATTTGTATCATAGTGTAATGTATGGTGTTGATTTTCTAGCTGTCCCATTCGAGAGGATTAAACATTATTATTATCCAGAAATAAGATTACAAGAAATCATTCAAGAAAATACTAAACTAGACAAGTTAGAGCGAAAAGTCAAAGTGCTTGCAGAGTTACTACATGAGCATCTCAAGATTCCTTTTGAAAATATGGGAATCACAGGATCCATTCTATGGAAAGGCCAGACAGAAAAATCAGATATTGACTTCATGATTTATGGGAATAGCTTTGCTCAAGATTTTAATGAACAATTTCCAATAATTTATGATAAGTATCCTGAGATTAAACCAATGTCTTCAGATAAAAGTAAAAGATATGCAGAAAGCATAGGTCGAAAAGCAGGATTACCAATCTCAATATCTACAAAATATGTGGCAAAAAAGAAATGGTTGTCAGTTTATGGTAATACAGATTTATCACTAATTTTTAGTCCGACTCCTGAAGAAATACCGTTTAACTATGGAGAACAAGAATTTACCCCTATAAAATCAATTGATGTTGAATGCGTTATATCAAATTCAGATTTAGGGTATGCATATCCAAGTATCTATGAAATTAAAGACTGTAATATTTTGTCTGAAAATTCATCTACATTTAATTTACCAATAGTTAGAATACTGTCTTTTGAAGGCGCTCTTACTGGATTCTTTAAAAACGGAGATTCAGTAATCGTTAGGGGATTATTAGAAAAAGTGAATGATAGAAAAAATAATGTGAAGTATTATCAGATTATTCTTGGTACAAAAGAATGTGGAGGGAATGAATTCATTCTTTTTAAAGAAGATTATCAAAAGCTTCTTAGCTAATTTTTTCGTGATTCCATTAAATCTCATTCTAGAAATTTATATAACCCATATCCCAAACAGTTCTAGCAAGTACAGATAATATTGAGAATGTAGTATTAATTAGAATACATATTATTGGAAGTATTACTTGTTTATCTTTTATCAAAGCAACAACACAGATTATTGTTGAAATTAATGCAAATCCATAACCAAACAAATTAACATAAAAACAAGGTATTACAAAAGTGATTGTTGCTATAATTGTAAAAATAAAACCAATAATGCCTAGTATTATTCTTTTTTTAGATCTGATAGTTTCTTGTTGTAATCTAGTGGTTGTTCTTTGAACTACCACATCATTTGAAGAAGCAAGTTTCAGTAGCTCAGGTTCCTTTTTTGGTTGATCCTCTATCTCGATTTCTTTAACAGCAATACCGCAATTATTACAAAATTGATCTTCAATTTTTACTTCATGACCACAAGAAGAACAAAATCCCGTTTTTGTTTCATCCATAAAATAACTCTCCATTACTATTAAATTATCATTAATTAGATTCTAATAACTACTTTTGTTATCCCTTTGATTAAAACTTTCTATCGGATTAGATGCAAAGGTGTAAAATGTTCGGAAAAATGATACAAAAGAAAGATTATTATTATCTTAAGTAGAAATTTTATTTCGTAACCGGATGGAGCTACGAATATGTCCGAGAAATTGGTAAACACAGCTACTGAATTTCGTGATGAGATTCCTGAACTAGAAGGTCTTCTAATTGGAAAATTAGATGGTACCAAATTATGGGGTGACACACTCAAAGATTTGAATCATGAATTCATTCTCTCGAGTGCTTCAGTTGCTGTTCGTGCAACAAAGAAAATCAGCGAAGCAATTGATAAAAAGAGTATTAATCAACTGGATGTCGAAATATCCGGTGGTTATGTTACTATTATTGTATTAAAGAAAGGCTTAGTGCTTGGATTTTATGGTGAAGATGCCAGAGCGCAATTAGGTATCATTAAAAAGAATCTAAGTACTTTTGCTCAAAAAATTGAAAAATTAATTTAGGAAGAATTCTTTTTTTCCTAATCATTTCTCTTTCACACTTATCTGTATGTAAACTAGTCGTAAGGATACAATCTAGATAATACTACACCTTTTTGATAAGGTTAGATATCATCTATCAAACAAAGGTCTCGAAAGACATTAAAATAAGTTATAACTTGCGAAACAATTATAGCTTTAATAGAATAAATATTATTAATAATAATACCCGAAAGAATTATTGTCGGATGTTAATATTACCACTAAGAGGAACTGGTGGCAGGTGAAGAAACATTGGTACACATAAATCGTCTAGTTCTTGAGAATTTCAAGAGCTATGGCAGACGAAAAATTACACTTAATCTTACTAAAGGATTAACTGTCATTAGTGGACCCAATGGTTGCGGTAAATCAAACATTTCTGATGCCATACAATTTGTGATTGGACAATTACGATCTAAAACTATTAGAAGTGAGAAACTTGCGGGGGTTATTTTTTCAGGCACAAAAGAAGGGCACAAAACCGCTCCTCATGCAAAAGTTACCTTGGTTTTAGATAATTCAAAAGAACCAAAAGAAATTCCAATTGCGACTGATGAAGTGCACATTAGTCGTAAAGTCTACCAAGACGGAAGAAGCGAATATTTACTAAATGGATCCCGAATTACTCGAGGAGAAATTATTGATACTTTAGCAATTTGTAGCATTTCAATTGATGGGTATAATGTTATAAGACAGGGTGAAATCGCTAATTTTGCTAGTATGTCCCCACTCCAAATTCGGAGCTTGTTTGAGGAAATTGCAGGTATTGCTGCCTACGATGAGAAGCGAGATAAAGCCCAAAAGAATTTGGATGATGCTCGAACGAAATTGCGAATTGCTACTGTTCGTTTAGAAGAATCTATGAAAAATCTTGTTCGATTAGAAAAGGAAAAAGAAGATGCTCTTAGGTATCAAGAATTAAAGGTTCGAATTAAAAATACCGAAGCAAAACTTATTCATGCTCGTATTAGAGAGATGAAAGAGCGAATAACTGAAAATGAGACTAATATCAACAATTTGAAAGCAGCACAAACACAAGCTGAAATAACTATTGAAAACATGGAAACCGGAATTAAAACATATGATGCTTCACTCGCCGAAGCAAAATCTAAGGTAAAGGATGCCACTACTCAATCATTTAATACTCTAAGCAAAGAGATTGAGAAATTAACTAAAGATCTTTCAGAAGAAACTGCACAGAAGAAACAAATATCAATTGAATTAGATGCTCTAAAACTTAGAAAAGATACGATGGAAAACCAATTAGAGAAAATTTTTGAGGAAAATTCAGAACTAGAGACATACACTTCCAATACCAGAGATCAATTAGATGGAGCAGATGATACTCTTCTCAAAATCCAAGAAGAATTAGATTTGAAGAGAAAAGCTCTCGAGAGTTCTAAAAGCAGTGAAATAATGGATCAACTTGAAGAAATTCGTTCGAACACAACTGAAATGAATAAACGAAAATCTGAATATGAATCTCAATTAGCAATTTACAATAATAATTTGAACATTACAAACTCGAAAATTGATGAAAAAGAGAAAAGAGTTGTTGAAGTAGCGGGAATTTTAGCAACCTTTCTTAGTAGAAAAGCCAAGTATTTGGAAGAAATTTCTGATGATGAAAAACTAGCAAGAGACTTAGAAGTAAAAGTTAGTGAATTAAGAGAAGAACTCGAAACTGTGGAAAAGGAAATTGATGATAATGAGCTTGATCTTCGAGAAGCAGCTTTAAACATTAAAAGAATTCAAACTGAGATAAGTACTACAAAGAAAATAATGGAGGAAGTAGCAAGTAGAGATAGAGGAATAAAATTAGTTCTTAAAGCACGTGATGATAAGAAAATAAATGGAATATTTGGAACAGTTGGAGAGTTATGCAAAACCCATCCGAAATACTCTGTAGCTTTAAATGTAACTGCTGGAAATAGAACTGATTATATTGTTGTCGAGGACGATGATGTCGCAGCAAAATGCCTTCTATTAGTGAAGAATGCGAAAGCAGGAAGGATCAATCTTTTACCACTCAATAAGATTAAACCTCTTATAATAGACGCAGATTTGAAAGAAAAAGGTATAATTGGGAAAGCTATTGATTTAGTTGAATTTGATAAAAAATATCAGAAAGCTATAGAATTCGTTTTTGGACAAACACTTATTGTTAAAAACTTAGATGCAGCAAGAAAAATCGGTTTTAATTATCGATCAGTAACATTAGAGGGAGATGTAGTAAATCCATCTGGTTTAATGACAGGAGGATTCTATAAAGGGAAAGAGAGAACAAGAATATCTCTCATTGTAGAAGATGAAAATCAACTACCTGTTTTGGAAGAAACTTTCGTAAATCTACAAGACGAAAGAAAGCGATTGTTGGAGTATCGAACAGAAATTACCAAGGATTTGAATGAAGAATTACTACAACAATTGAATGATGTGATAAAAAACCGCGATTTAAAACAAAGAGAAATTAAAATTACTGAAGAAGAAATAGAGATTCGTAGTGAAGAAAATCTAAGAATTCAAACAGAATTAGAAGAATTAACAAAAGAATATGAAGATGTTGAAATTAAAATTGAGGAGTTACTTAAAGCACGAAAGGATGTAGGAGTAACTTTAGATACTCTTCTTGAAGGGGAATTAAAATTAAAGGAAGAGCTTGCTATCAGTGGGGTTCAAGGAATACTTGGTGAAATTAAAACAAAAGAATCTCAGCAACAGGAGATCGGGGAAATCATTTCCAATTTGAAAATGGAGCATTTTAAAATAACTACTAATTTAGAAAAGAACTTGGTTTTAGTAAAAGATCTCAAAGATCAAATCGAGGGAATAGAAAAACAAGAACCGGATAAAGAAAAAGAAGTCAATGGTATCCAAGTTGTCATAGATGGGTTAACAAAGAATTTGGAAGACAAAAAAATCAAAAGAGATAGATTATTCCAACTTATTGAACATAGTCAAAATGAACAAGAAAGACTAGAACGAGAACAAAGAGAATTACGGGAGCAATTAGATGAAGAGCGGAAACAGCAAACCCAAAATATGCTTTTAATTGATAGGTTAGTTAATGAAAAAACAAATACTGATAAACAAATTACTGAATTGGAAGAATTAGCGGTTGAGAGAGATTTACCCTATATCTTTGCGGAAGATGAAGTCATTGATATTGATGTTCTTAAGGAAGTAATGACAGGTCTTAAGGCAGAATTAGAAAGTCTACCTGAAATAAATATGAAAGCAGTTTCTCAATTCGAAGAAGAACAGGATTTAAATAATGAACTTCTAGAAAAACGTAAATTAGTTGAGAAAGATTTTGAAGCTATTAACAAAGCAATAAACGAAATTGAAAGTGAAAAACGAGAAAAATTCATGGTTGTATTTAATAACATCTCTAAAGACTTTAACAGAATTTTTGGTATTTTATCACCTGACGGCAAGGCAAAATTAGAACTTGAAGATCTTGATGATCCTTTCAGTGGGGGGATAAACATTATGGCTAATCCGGGTGGAAAGAAAATTCTTAGCATGCTTTCGCTATCAGGTGGAGAAAAATCATTAACAGCTTTAGCAATGATTTTTGCTATTCAAAGATACAAACCAGCACCATTCTATGTTTTTGATGAAATTGATGCTTTCTTGGATATTAATAATGTATACAAAGTAGCTACTCTAGTTAAGGAAATGAGTAGAGACACTCAAATTGTTATTATTAGTCTCAGAGCTCCAATGATTGCTGCTGCTGAGAAAATCTTTGGAGTGACAGCAGGTGAAGATCGATTATCACAAATTGTATCAGTTTCACTCGATGAAATTATGAAAATTGTTGAGAAAACAGATCTACCATCAGAAGCAGAAGTTTATGATTACTAAAACAAATTATTGATACGTTAATAAAAGAATAAGTCTGTAATAAAAATAACAAAAATGGAGCGTAAAAAATGGTTCAAAAGGATACGGAAATGGATCCAATTATGAGTCAATCATTAATTGATGAAGATTATCCTTTTTGGTTACGAGCACCATTTAGACTTCTTACTGATGTCACTCAATTCAGAAAAATCGATCCTTGGTCTCTTGAGATTGATCAATTAATAACCAGATTCGTTGAAGAAATGAAACTTATGGAAGACATTAATTTTCCAGTTTTAGGAAGAGCTGTGCTTTCCTCATCTATACTTTATCGAGCGAAGGTAAGCGATTTAATAAAAATTATCGAGCAAACAGATGAGAAAGCCGAAGACTTAGATGTAATGGGATTCGATATTCCTGAGATTTCTCCTTCCTATCATCTTTCTCAAAGACCGGTATCTTTTAGTGAGTTAGTTTTTGCGTTTGAGGGACTGTTAAAACAAGAGAGTAGGTATAAACACAGGTTAGCAATAAGTAAAGGTCAAGCGTTAATTAAACCATTACAATTACCTCCTACACCTGTACAGATCGTTGATGAAGAATCCACTAAAATAGCTATACTCAAAAAGGATATTTATGAGCGATTAGTAAAATTACATTTGCAAAATAAACGACCTATCTTTTTTGAGGAAATATTATTACCGAATTCTACAAGAATTACTGTGATTAGAGCATTCTTATGCCTTCTTTTCCTTGGGTTTGAACTTAAAGCCAAATTGTTTCAAGATGTTGATCAAGGAAGAATAACTCTTCTGCCCATCAGAGATAATGAAGAGGAATTCCTTGGGGGTCTTGAAAAAGTAATTGAGAGAAAACTGCAAGAAGGTGTACCAACAGAAGGAAGTGTTTCAATTACTGAGATTGAAGATGATGATATTCTCGAAGAAACAGACCTTTTATTTGATGATGAATTCGAAAGTGATATCGATTAATATTTTTGATTAATTTAATTTCAAAATCATCTTATTTTCAAGAAAGATAATTTTTCAAGCTTGCTTTAACCAGGGGCAAAGAGCTTGAATAGCCAAGGTCCTGCCAAGACTAGAATTATCAAAGCAGCTGCAAAAATCATTACTGCATATGGACCAACTTTGATGCCAGGAGTATCTTCTTCAAAGAACCTAATTAATCCTGCACCTGTGGCCGGCATTGCTCCGCCACTATCACTAGATTTTTGTCTTCGACTCATTTTATTTTT
>JABLTI010000074.1 GCA_013166835.1 Promethearchaeati archaeon
ATGTCTCTAACATCTCTTAATGGAATAAATTCACTAATCAACACTACAATTGGGATGCCTGCTTCAATGACTTCTATTGCTACATCCTTTACACCTGAGTAATGTCTCCAAATACTCGCAATTGCTATATTGGGATGTTCTTTCACACAATCTGTAATAGATTCGTAAACAGGAATAACTTCATGGATTCTTGTTCCTCCTCTCCCTTTTGATACTCCGGCAGTTATCTTTGTTCCAAAATCCTTCATTAAGCCAGCATGCTTCATTCCTTGTCTTCCAAGACCAACAATGACAGTGTCTATTGAACCTGTTTTCTTAATGTGCTCTGCTAATTTTGGTCGTCTATCTTTAATTAAATAATATAACATTCCTTGGTCTACTGGTAGTCGCTTCATTTTGACCCCTCCTTAAGATACTCAAATCCTTTCTTCAGCGCATCTTTAATTACATCTGCCATAATCTGCTCATTTCCTATTTCAATTTCCAACATAGCTAATTCCTTGGGTGATTCCTCATATGCTTTCTCGAGATATTTAATCGCAGAAGGAAGATCTGTTCCAACCATTCGTCCATACACTGGAATGATTCTTTGTTTCTTCTTATACCGCTCCCTAAATGCTAAAATGGTGCCACGAATGAAGACATCGCAACTTGAAATTCCACCGAATCTTGAGGTGATTATTATATCTACCATAGGATTATCCATTAGTAAATTGTACATTTCAGCAACTCGTTCTTTTGGTGGACCTCCACCACTATCCATAAAATTAATGGGAATCACTTTGCCATCGAAGAATCTTTTTCCTATGTTTGCTACTTCATCTATGGATAGTATACCATATCCTGCACCACCAGGAACTAAACCAACGTACATGTATCCTTTCTTTTTCTCATGATTGACTGGTAAAAGATCAACATAGGGAAATTCATTTTCATAAGAGAAAATCTCATTATCAGTTGGCTCTGCAACATCATGTCTCTTATGTGATAAATCTAAACTGCTGAGAAGTGTGCTTTGCCTGTACAAACCATTATCATCGAGCACAATCTTTGCATCTGCTGCAATAATATTATCTTTTGTTATAATTAATGGATTAATTTCACATAACTTTGCATCAATTTTCTGATACAAAGAGTAGAGTTTTCTAATGAATAATTCCAACTCAGCTAGTAATTTGTCAGAAAGTTTGAGCACCTTATTCAATTTGTTTGCTAAATCCTTAGAAATTTCTTCAGGAATTTCTGTTTCATTATTTTGCATTTCTTTTCTAAAAATTAGTTCTGGTTTTGTTTTAGCAACTTCCTCAATATCAACTCCACCAGAAGGACTTGCAATTATAGTATTTTTGTAAGCTTTAGGTTCCATGGTAACTCCTAAGTAACAAGCTTGCACTTCTTCTACTGCTTCTTCAAAATGAATTATCTCAACTGGATAATCTCTGATTGTTAAATTTAGCAATTTGGAGGCTATTTCTTTAGCTTCCTTCAGTGAATTAGCTTTCTTTACTCCTCCGGCTTTCCCTCGACCACCGATAAGTACAGCTGCTTTCACCATGACGGGAAATTCGAGATTTAGTTGATCAATCTCAGATACAGATCTAACTATACCATACTGTTTTGGTGTTGGGATTCCGTTTGCTTCAAAAATACTCTTGGATTCATGCTCATAAAGTCTCATTTGTTCATCATCCAAATCGTGTTTATTTTTACGAATTTAAATTCTCTCATGATTCATAAATTATCTGTAGTTAATCACAAATCCAAAAAAATGCTTTAAACAATCGGTGTTAATCTTCCGGTAATCAAACCGATAATAAATAACATACCAAGAATGCCGAATGATAGCATATTGACAATATTTGCTACTTTTGGTGTGGGTTTAATTACAAATATAATTGACATTATTGAACCAATTACCACAGTAATTATCATGCAGATGAGAAATCCAATTTTAAAAACACCAGTGAAATAAGTTCCTATCCCAACACCGTATGCAAGAAATTGATTTACTAACATGAATATTGCTCCCCCTCTAGGGCCATATTTTTTCGGAAGAGTCATTGTTTCAACTTTCAGATCATGCGGAAGATCTCGAGTATCACCTGCAGCTCTCCCACCTGTCATAGCAAAGAAAAGGAATAGAGTCATTAGACCTGCTGCTACATTCAAGTTATGTGCGCATAATGCTCCAATTATTACATATAGTCCTTGAAGAACTCCAAGAGTGATTGCTCGAACAATAGGAGTATTCATGAAATCAAATACTCCTTGAAAAATAATCACAAGAACAAGAATCCCAATAGGTATTAGTACATATTCATTTGTAAAAATTGTCAAAATAATGCTGGCAAATAATGTTGTAACAATTAAAACTACCGCAAAAATTGGATTCAAGGTACCCTTTGCTATTGGATTAGAAAGTTTTCCTGACTTCTTATCATCCACCATATCCGATATGTAATCCAAGAAGAATCCAGTAAAAGCAACTAATACTCCAATAGCTCCTGCATAAAGAACCTCTTGCCAGGTTCCCTCCAAACCATAAGTTACTGCAGCTGTTATCATAAAGAACATTATAAATCTCCCAACTCTCCAATCAACCATAATTATTTGCATTTTTGATTTTTTTTCTTTTGTTTTTGGTTTTTCTGCTACATCATCTTCTGATATGATTGATTCTTTGGATTCCAATTCCAGAGGTACGTTGTTTTCCTTTGAATACTTAATTGCATCAGCTTCCTCGTTGAAGATTTTCTCAACCTCGAATTCATATAGGCCTTTCTTATCATCTATCGTATATTCCATAACTCTCATAGTACGACCTTTGGATTCAGAGGAGATTTTAAGTAAGCAAATTTTCTTTTCACTCACAAGTTTTTTACAAATATCACATCTTTCTGGTCCTTTAGCACAATGTGATAGAATTATTTCTTTTATAACTAAGTGATCTGTAATCATAATCCCTCTGAAATGTCAATACATCAAATACAATACCAATTCCTTTTTTAAAGATAGTTGGTTAGCTATTCAGATTATTTTCGGTAATCTCTTACATCATTCTTTTTTATTTTGTAAAGCAAAGTCTTTATTCCTATTCAATAGGTATTATAATAAATTGATCAATGGAGGGTTCAATTTTTGGGTAATCCAATGAAAATTAGAAGAGTTTACTTTCAAATAAAAGTTAGTGATCTAGGTAGAGCCAAAGATTTCTATAATGATGTTTTTGATTTTGAAGTTGCTTGGTTTATGGATACAGATGTTGGTTGGTGTGAAATGCAACTACCAAATGATGCGAGATTGGGGCTAAACACTCGAGAGCCTGGTCAAGACATCATTCCAAGCTGGGGCATCTTAACTTTGGACGTTGAAAATTTGGAGGAAACTAGAGTTTACTTAGATAAAAAAGGACTAAAACCAACTGAGATAGTAGATATTCCAGATATGGTTTCACTTTTTGATATTTATGATTCCGAAGGAAACAAGATCCAAATTGTGAGTGATCCAAGAGTGAAAAGCGAAGAAAAATGACAAAAGAAGAACGTGATTAATTATGACAGATATTCCACTAAAGATAGTACGTGTTTATTACCAAATAAAAGTTGATGATCTAAAACGTTCAACAGATTTTTACAAAGATGTTTTTGGATTTGAAATAACACTATACGCCGGACCTGAGCTAGGATGGGCTGAATCTACTTTGCCTGGTGGTTTAGGTCTTGGTCACAATTTAAGATTACCAGGTCAAGATCACCCCCCAAGTTGGAGTATTCTAACACTAGAAGTTGAAGATCTAAAAATTGCTTGGGACTATCTAGAGAAAAAAGGATTGGATGTTACAGAAATTACTGAAACACCAAATATCAATTTCTTCAATACAAAAGATTCCGAAGGAAACTCAATACAAATAGTGCAAGTTCCAAAATAAAAATAACTGGATTAGATTATTACATGTAATCTTCTAATCCGAATCCTTCTTTTATTGTTTCTGTGAGTCTAGACATGCAGCGAGCAGCAGGTGCACCGTCTACAATGTCATGATTAAATTCTGCAGTTATGTGAAGAATGTCTCTATGTTCGATTTTATCATCAATGATTACCGGTTTTTTTACAATAGCTCCTAATGCAAAAGTTGTTGAGTGCATAGTTTTTGGGATAGCCCAACCAGCAATACCTCTACCAAACATACCCACAGCTGTACACCCAACTGTACCAATATGTCTCTTTATTTTGAATGGATCCATCATAACGTTGCGCCAAATAAAATTTCTTCTTATGAATGTAGGGAATTTCATAAGCATTTGTTGACGATTCTTTGTTTTCTGTTCTACTTCATTTTTATCTTCATCATATTTCTGAGCAGTTCGAATCTCATCGTTTATTTCTTTGTAGCTTTTTTCATTTGACTTGCGAATAATATATTGAATAGGTACTTTCCTACCTTCTCCCATGTCTTTCTCAACAAGACACTTAATGTCAACATCATGGAAAGTAATCGTTTTTTTCCTTCCCTTTCGGAAAGTTTGTATGATCAAATTTTCTGACACAGCTTGAGCAACACATTTCATAATCCACGATGTAAAAGATAATCTCTCACCAGTCTTTTCTCTATGCTTAGTAAGTATTGTCAATCCCTTTGTTACATCAACTTCAATTAAACCAATAATGTGATTGTAATATTTACTAGCATCAACTGCATCAGTTATCAATTCACGTGCCTTAGTAAAACGTCCTATTGTATATTCTCCTGTTTTTTTCATTTTTGCCACTTCGTTTTCTTACTTTCTTACATTAATAAATATTATCAGTTCATTATATAATTATTTAATTCCAGACTAAAGAAAGTCTTTTCATAAATTAATTTTCTTAGTAGTTTTACGGTTAAAACAGGTGAAAATAATGAATAAAACAAATGAAGAATTGGTAATAAAAGAACTTGTCGAGGATTACATCGACATAATGGAAAAATGTGATGAAGAGAGATTTCTAGCCCTTTGGCATCCTGATGCAAGAAGATTTGGATTAGGTAATGATAAACAATTACGCTCATTCAGTAAAGATGAAATCGTCAAGTATTCTATTGCAGGTCTAAAAAATCTGAAGAATCAGATTCCAAATCCAGAAATAATAAAATTCACAATTGATGAGATTATTTCTATCAGTACAAGCGAAGGAGTCATTGCTTCTGCAGAAATTAAATGGCAAATGGTTCTTCCGGGATCAAAAGGTTCTCATCATACTTTCATACAGTTTGCCAAAAAAGAAGATAATTGGTTAATCGTTAATGTTTTGGATAAAGGATACGAAGAGGAATCTTAGTTTCCTTTTTGCTTTCCAGATGTTCTGTTTCAATTGAAGTAATTTGTCAGTAGAAAAGTAAAAGAACACCTTGCTAATTGTATATAACTAGCAGCTGATTTAAAGAAAAGCTGACTTTAGAATACCTTAGTGGGAGAATTGACACTAAACAATTTTTTCAAAATACTTGGCATGGCGTCAAATAGAAAGATTAGGAAATTGTTAATGAGTATTCAGAAGATTTACAAAGAAGATCCCGCCTACTCTAATAAAGCATCAATGCAATCTACAAAATTAATGCTTTGGGGAGAAAAAATAGTAAAACATGATAATCAGTATATCATTTCTTCATTTCTGCCACCGTTGCCATCAAAAGCATATTATCAGCTAGCTACAGCATCTCAAGAAAAAGAAAACATCTATACTCAACAGAGTTTGTCCAAACGCTCTGCACCTATATCATTTTTCTTAGGGTTAACTTACAGATGCAATTTCGATTGTAAGCATTGTAGCGCGAAATTACGAAAAAAAGACAAAGAACTTACAACAAAAGAATGGAAATCTGTAATTAAAGGGATACAAGATATGGGAACTTCCATCATTGGTTTTACTGGTGGCGAACCCTTACTAAGAGATGATCTTTCGGAAATCATCAATTCGATTGACGATAGAAGTGTTACTATTCTCTATACGAATGGTAAAGGATTAACCTATGAAAAAGCCAAGGAATATAAAGAGAATGGTTTGTGGTCAGCTGCTATAAGTCTGGATTCACATGACAAATGCCGTTTCAATGAATTTAGAAGTGATGATCAAGCATTTGATATATCTGTAGAAGCGATACAAAATTGTCGAGAAGCAGGACTCTATACTATGATGCAATCAGTCTTCAAAAAGAATGAAGTAACTGAAGAGAATTTTATGGAGTTATTCAAGTTAGGAAGAAAATTGAAGGTCCATGAGATTAGACTGTTAGAGCCTATTAAAAGTGGAAAATTGTTGAAAGACTCTGGAATGGATGAGATATTTTTCGATAAGGAAACCAGACAAAAAGTAGTTAATTTTCAATTGAAAATAAATCGGAAACTTGGTTACCCAAAAATGACCTCATTTGCTCATACTGAAAGTGATGCAAAATATGGTTGTGGAGCAGCTACACAACATTCGTATATAACGCCAAATGGTGAATTACTACCTTGTGATTTCGTCCCTCTTTCTTTCGGTAATGTTATCAAAGAAGATGTAAGCAAATTATGGTTAGAGATGAATGAAGCATTTGGCATTCCAAAAAGTGGTTGCTTTGCAAATACTATAAATCATGAGCTCAAGAAATTTGATGATGATCAGTTTCCCTTAAAAAAAGAAACTTCCATGGAACTAGTTTCTCGCTATAAAACCAAAGTTTATCCTAAAATCTATCAATTAAGGCAATCAACATTCAAAAAGAAGAAGTAAAGAGGATTATTTCAGTGAACTTTAAAATGAGTGGTAATAGGGGGAACTAAACAATTTTTCTAGTTGGAACATCACTACGTGTTTGGTTGAAGCTTTTATGGGAAAATCGGTTTCGAGTACAATTTCGCTATTGGCCAAGAGCATTCTTAATCACATTTTCTGTTCTTTTTTTCCTTCCTTTTAGATTGTTTGAGAAATTGTTTAGCGCAAGAAAAATAAAGAAAGTAGAAATCAAAGAACTACCAATTTTCATACTAGGTCATTGGAGAAACGGAACCACTCATCTACATAATTTGATGACTCAAGATGAACAATTTGCTTATTTTACTATTTTCAGAATGGTTAATCCACATGTTTTTTTGTATTGGGAAAGAATCTTCAGACCATTCTTTAAAATGACCTTGCCAAAAACACGACCAATGGATAATATGCCACTTTCCTTTTATGGTCCACAAGAAGAAGAAAATGGTATAGCAAATTTATGTGGGCTCTCAATAAACCTTGCTTGTGTTTTTACTTCAAGAAGAGATTATTACTTAAAATATGGCAGTTTTGCAGATACTACTCCAAAAGAAATTGATACCTGGAAAAAAACCTATCTAAATTATCTCAAGAAACTTTCTTTGAAAGAAAAAGGCAAGCAATTGCTAATTAAATCTCCTGCAATGACACAAAGAATCCCAATGCTTCTTGAATTATTTCCAAATGCAAAATTCATTCATATTCGTAGAGATCCATATGTGACATTTTTCTCAATTAAACAATTGTATGCCAAGCTTTTTCCAACATATTACTTACAAACACCGATCGGGGATGAAGATGCCTTCATTCTTAAAATTTACAATTATACATATCGAAAATTCTTTTCCGATTACGATCTGATTCCTAAAGAGAATTTCATTGAGGTGAGTTTCGAGGATGTTGAGGAAAACCCTATGCGAGAAATTAAGAAAATCTATCAGCAAATGGATTTAGATTGGACTCTTAACTATGAAAAGAAATTATCTGATTACATAGATTCAATTTCAAATTATGAGAAAAATGTATACACAATTACGTCTGAAGATAGAGAAATGATTTACTCTAATTGCAAAGAGATAATAGATAAGTGGGATTACTAGAAATACTGGTTAAAGTGTTCCTCAAATCTTTGTAAGAACAGTTTTTCTGCTGCATTTACAATCCAGAGTTGAAAGAATACAATTACAAGTAAACCTATGAGTAAACCAGTTCTTACATTTGGATATATATCAAGTGCAGACATTGTAACAATGGAAACCAGATAAAGTAGAGACCAAATTAGATTAACTAACCAAATTCTAGTTCTATCAAAGATAATTGTGCAACTAACATGATTTTCTGATTTTTGAATTCTCAATCGACCAGCAACGAGAAATCCTCGATAACTACCAATATCAATAAATCCTTGTGGAATTAGTGCCCATGCATTTCCTTTCTGAAAATGTGTGTGATTCTCTTCTAGTGTTTTAGTTTTGTATTTATTACTTGTAAAGTAAAAAGAAATAAGTTTAGTTAATTCTTCATGTGTAATCCCATAGAAACTGTAATGTGTCATAACAACCTCCGAAATAAGTAAGATATTGAATCTTAAAAGAATTCTCTAACAAAATTATTTTTGTATCAGAAAACTAATTATTTCACCTAAAACATTACTAATCTATTGGGCGGAGAATTTACATTAGTGATTAAAATGAATACTTCTCAAGAGGAAATAAGCTGTACCTGGCAAGATGAAAGCAATTGCATTGAGTGTTCATTAGATGAGAAACTAATTTGTAGATATAATAAGAAACAATGGCAATATTTGATCTCAACTCTTATTCCTTGGACTTTACTTGAGGCCGGAGGACTAATATTCATTGGATTCGTACCAGGAAAATGGTGGCCTTTAATCACATACAGCGGAGTAACTATTGCATTCTTCTTTTTAGGAATAAAATCCTATGTTCTGTGTTCACACTGTCCCTTCTATGCAGAAGAAGGAAAAATCTTGCATTGTCCAGCAAACACTGGTTTACCTAAATTCTGGAAATACCGACCAGGTCCAATGAATACTTTTGAAAAGATTATTCTAACAACTTTCTTCTTCTTTCTATTCACTTGGGGTTTGGGCTGGGAAATATATGGTATTTACTTTGCAGCAAAAAATTTTGGTTTTTCGAGTTTAGCATTTACATTGAGTTTGTCTGTTGTAACTTTGTTGACAATTGCTACTTTAACTCGCTTCATTGTTGTGTTACAGAAAGATTTCTGCCCTTATTGTCCGAATTTTTCATGTCCAATGAACAGAGTTTCTAAGAAAATTATTGTAGAGTATCTCGAGAAGAATCCCAAAATGAAAGAAGCATGGGAGAAAAAAGGATTTGTAATAATTAAACCAATAAAAACTCCAGAGAACGGGGAAGAAAAATCCGATGAATAAATCGCTATTCTTTGAAATACTGAACCCTATTCTATTGATGCCTGAAGCAGAAAGACAAGTCATTTACTATGTAATTTCAGGGGTTATTGGTGCGGTTGGGATTATCGGTGCTTTGAGTGTTTATTTCTTAACTAAGAAAAAGTGGTTTGATTATCAAATTAGAAAAGATGAATCTGAAAGATCAGGTGTAAGCTTTATAGAGAAACTAAAAGTGAGATCTAATTTAATTCTGTTTGTGGTTTTTCTGGTAGTTATTCTATTCACAATTACTGCTCTTCCTTTCATTATCAGTCCTGATAATCTTAGAGATATCTGGATACAAATCGGTTTATTTGGACTCCTTGGATTGGGAACACCTGCTGCTGTTATTATATTAATTATAATTTATAGGGAAGAATTATTGGAATTTGGAACTATCTATTCAGAAGAGGAACCATTAGTTAGTTGGTTTAATTTTGGATTAGTTATTTTAGGAATTTCTTTACCTTTTGTTTGTTTAGCTTTAATTACTCTTTATCGGAAGCAAATTTCTAAATGGAAACAGTTATTATTCGTTGTCTTGATGTTGGGTATTATTGCTATGTGGTTTACACTAGCAATTTGGTCAACGAAAGCATAACAAAAAGGATTTGAAATCATGAGTATCTTCTCCAAAGTTGCACATAGATATGATAACTTCGTGGGTAAATTCAACTTAGACGATTTACTCGAGTATTTACCTCTTGATTCTGAGAATATACTTCTAGACCTTGGTGGGGGAACAGGAAGAGCTGCAGAACAATTGCAAGATCATGTGAATGAATGTATTGTATTAGACCCATCTTATGAAATGTTATTAGAAGCAAAAAAGAAAACTGACAGATTTCTGAATATTCAAGCAGTTGGAGAAGCTTTACCGTTCCGTGATAATTCCATGAAACAAATCTTTCTCAATGATTCATTCCATCATATTAAGAAACAGAGAGAAACCTTAGAGGAAAGTTTCCGAGTGTTGAAACCAGGTGGTAAATTAATCATTAGGGAATTCGATAAAAATTATTTCTGGAACTTATTTCTTAGATTCGCAGAATTCATTGTTGGTTTTGGAAGCAAATTCTATTCGCCAAAAAACCTAGCAGCTATTTGTGAGGAAATTGGGTTCCAGACCTCCTGGGAAAGACCTAACAGAAGCACTTTCATTTTGATAGCAGAAAAATGACATTAGTACTGATTTATTATCTCATCAAATAGTTCTTTGTCAATATTTCCCCCAGATATAACACAAACAACTACTTTGTCCTTAAATTTCTCAGGATTGTCTAGTATAGGAGTAATTGCCATAGCTCCAGAAGCTTCAGTAACGAATTCCTCATTTTTCCAAATTACAGATATTGCTTTCTTTATTGTTTCCTCTTTTACTACAACAATTTCATCAACAAAATCTTTAGTAATATCAAAAGTTATTGAATCCTTTTCTATACCTCCCCAAACACCATCAGCTACAGAATCATACATTTCTATATCAATGATTTTTCCTGCTTTAATTGATTCATACATTGTAGGACATGCTTCTGTTTGAATTCCAATTACTTTGGCATTCGAATACACATCTTTTGTTGCAATTGCAATTCCAGAAATCAAACCCCCACCACCAATTGGTACTAATATTGAATCAACATTTTGTAATTCTTCATAAACCTCTAATATAATAGTACCTTGCCCTGCAATTATTAATTCATCATTATATGGAGAAATCCAAGTTCTATTTTCTTTTTCAGCGAGCTCTAATGCTTTCAATTCAGATTCATCATAATTGTCTCCAAGTAAAACAAGTTCGACATTATATTTTCTTATTTTATCTAGTTTATTTTTTGGAGTATTTGTGGGTACAATAATTTTTGCTGATATGCCTAGTTTCTCAGAACTTAAACCTATAGCTTGAGCATGATTTCCAGAAGAAGCTGTAATAATTCCTTTCTCTGCTTCATCCTTAGAGAGATTCAGAAGCTTGTTAAATGCTCCTCTAACTTTAAATGAGCCAGTAATTTGTAGACTCTCTACTTTTAGATAAACATTCCCTTCACATAAAGTACTTAAATAATATGACCTAAAGACAGGAGTCTTTCTAATATAAGGAGAAATTCTATCTCTTGCTAAATGGATTTCTTTAGGATCAATCATACTTCATACATTACACAATTTCAATAATGAATGTTTTCTAAAGAAAAAAAAGAAGAAAAAGGAATGCTTAGGTTTTTGCGTAAGCATCCAGATCTTTCAAAAAGATGGATAATACTATCCCCACTACAAAGAGAACTGCAATGACGATTATGTTAATGAACATTAGACTACCACTTGGATTGAATATATCTGTTACCATAATACAAGCAAGCAAAACAATTCCACTTATTTGTCCAATCCACATCATAATGCCATTTGATGTTTCCTCGGGAAGCGGGTGAGTAATTTCCGCAGCGTAAGTTAATCCAACTGGTAATGCAGAGACTAAAAAGAATCCTAGGAAAAACGAAATAGCGAATCTCGCAGGGTCACTTTGGATAAAGTAGAGCATCGGTAAAAGAATTGCACCGGCAACCAAAGCCATAATTAAGAAAGGTTTTCTTTTCTGGAAGTGATCGGATAAAGTTGAAAATAAAAGAGCACCAACCGTACCTCCGCCAATTATAAGAGCACCAATAATTCCAGGTTGTGGTTCACCAATTGGATAATCAAAAATAACATCTAGAACAGCTGATATTGCATTAAATGCTCCGGCTCCAATTAGGATAATTACAAAGAGTAAATTGAAGTCTTTTTTCTTGAACATAGATCTTGTTCCTTCTACTGCTAAAGCTTTTGTTTTATCAGCGTAAGCATTTGGAGGAGTTGGCGGTTTATTGCGTACGAATATCAAGTATAAAACCATTGATACCAATGCTACTATACCAAAACCCCATGTTATCCATGTTATTGCATAATCTACACCTTGATTTTTTACAACAAGTGGTGGGACAAGAAAAGCAATTAAAACACCGATAAACATAGACATGGTACCTAAACCTGACGCCATTGTTTTTTCACTTTGTGGGAACCAAGCAGAGGCAAGTTTGGTAAAGGAATTCAAAACAAATGGTTGACCTATTGCACACATAACTTGGAAAACAAATAACAGCCAATAGTTTGGACCCATAAGAGCAAATACTCTCAAGAAACCAAAAACACCTGTTAGAATAACACCTATACCAGTACCCCACTTTAATCCAAACTTATCGATTACCCAACAAGCTAGAAAGTTGACTGGGATGTATATTACCAAGAAGATTAATGCAAGTAAAACAATCAACAATTCATCAACAGCAAAAAAACCAGCTGATTCATCAATTATCGTTCCATAAGTTACCCATACTAATTGGGTTACTGCACCAACGAGCATAAAAAATATGAGAACAACCCAGCGGTATTTATACGCTTTATATTCTGAATCAATCGGTGCATCAATATCATTACTGACTTTAGAATTAACATCCAAATTAATCAAATCTCCTGTAATAATATGCCAAACTTTCTTGTAAGTCGCTAGAGAATTAAAAAAGGTTCCTCTGAAAAAAGAGGTCCGAGCTTTATATTCAATAAAGATATCTTTTTAAGTAACCTCCTTGCATGTCAACACGTATACTATATATGAAACAAAAAGAGGAAGGTAGCTAATTTTTATCAGAATAAATTTAGTCATATTTATTTATTAAGATTTTAATTGTAACTTCATGGTTTTTGTTTTGATTATAGAGTATAACAAATAATATGGTGAAAATAAAAAATGAGTAGATACGGTAACTACGACAGACCACCAAGAGAAATGCACAAGGTAACTTGCGCAGATTGCGGAAACGAAGCAGAAGTTCCCTTCAAACCAGATGGCGAACGACCTGTATACTGTCAAGATTGTTACAAAAAACGAAAACCAAGAAGATATTAGGA
>JABLTI010000197.1 GCA_013166835.1 Promethearchaeati archaeon
TTCTACAGCATTATCAAAACGAAAACGAATTGTGTAAAAGAAGTAATAAGAAAAGTCCCCCTCATAAGGAAGTTGTTGACCATCATATCAGTTACCATTCAATCTTCTATTTTTATCAGTTTTAACAATTGCTATTTATTATTTATTTTAAGTTAAAACTGCTTTGATAATTTTTCTGCTAAAGTTGCTCTTTGAATTTCAACATTAATACTGTTTATAACATGATTAAGTATTATTACTTGGACTCCCGCTGTCAACATATCCCAAGAATCAACATACGGAGCTAAAAAGAGAGAGATATTACTATTATCAGAAATGAGATTCATTTGCATGGAATGAATAACTACCTTAGCGAACTCATCATTAGTTTTTATTCTAGTTAAATTATCTTCTCGAATATTATCAATTAAATCATCAATGAAATGTAGTCTACCTTTTATGTAGGATTTAAGAGTTAATAAAACATCATTCAATCTATCAATACTCACTTTCTTAATATCAAAAATTCTGAATCTATCTGGATTTGATCCTGATTGTTGTAAAATTAGAGCCTCAACTAGAAGGGTTGCCTCATCTAAAGTATGTCTTAGTTCTTTTTCCGCTTTCTCTATTCGCGGTTTCAGGTACCTTCTAGGTTTAGACATAGGAATCACTGAATTATCTATAGCGAGTATAATAATACTATTTAAATCCACTTTTAGGGGTTGATATTCGTCTAAGATATTTTACTTGAGAATTTATTAGAAATTTATATTTTTTATGAACTAAATAACAATATATATGAGTGAAAAGTAAATCTATCAAAAGTGAGTGTGAATTTTGCGACCACATGAAAGAATAACTTATCGCATAACTATTGACGTTACAAAATGTAATGGCTGCAATAATTGTACGACTGCTTGTCCTGTAAATGCTGAATTAGAACAGCGAAAAGACCTAGATACAGGAAAAGATGCTCGAGTAATTGCAATAAAAGATGGTGTGGCTGTTGTTATCAATCCTTTTCGATGTGATGGTTGCGGAATCTGTATGATTGTTTGTCCTGAAGATTGCATCGATATTACATTTATTCCCCTAACTGAGTATGAAGATGCAAGCAATGAAAAATCAAAAACATGATTATAATCTGAAATTAAACAAATTGGCGTTTCAAAATGACTCGAGTTTCCACAGTATCTAGAAAGTCTAATCAGGTAGTTACTGAAAGGAAGGAAAGACACTCAACTACCTCCTTAATTTTAGACATAGATAAATGCACAGGGTGCAATATCTGTTGGACTATTTGTCCTCGAGATGCCATTGAACGTGGTCCGATAGGTGCTTCAATAAGAAAAAGGGTGACAGCGCCACCAATCAGAATTAATTATCATAAATGTGTTTTCTGTGGGCTATGTGCTTATATTTGTCCTTTTGAAGCTTTAAAGTTAATGATCAATAACCAACCTGCTGAGAAAATTAAGAGAGGTATATCCCTTCCTTATCTAGAGGGTGAACTAGTAGATTGTAAAAATACAGGTGGTATTGCTCTTAAATATCTTAAAGGAGAAATTAAAATAGATAGTAAACGCTGTCCAGGTGGCTGTTCAACTTGTATTGCTGTGTGTCCTGTGAACTGCTTGTTTTTACCTATTGCTCCAAAAGATAAACCTTGGAAAAAAACTCCAAAAGTGAGTGTAGTTGAAGAAGATTGCTTGTTTTGTGGTGCTTGTTTGTTTGCATGTCCAACAAGATGGGCTATAAAAATAAACCGGACTTTTATAAAGCACAGTGAAGAAGGTTCGAGTAGTCAGGTCTGGAAGAACATGGAAGAGAAATTGTTGAGACCTGTTCGATCTCGCGATTGGTTTTTTGAAGTAAAATTAAAAACTTCTCCTGGAGGTGAAGAAAAATCAGCACCCAAAAGAAAAGAGCTAATGGAATCATAATTAAAAATGGTTTAGTCTTTGATCCTGCAAATAAAATAGACGGTGAGAAAAAGGACATTATAATAATTAATGACAAAATCGTAGATCCTTCCAGTGTAAGATCGGATACAAAATTCAAAACCATAGATGCTACTAATTTAGTTGTGATGCCTGGAGGAGTTGATATTCATGCTCATATTGCTGGCCCAAAAGTCAATGCTGGAAGATTATTACGGCCAGAAGATCATATGAAAAACACTCATAAAAGAACTCCTCAAACTCGAGCTGGTGTTGGTCGATCCGTTCCATCTACTTTCTATACTGGTTATGCTTACGCAAAACTTGGATATACTTGTGCTATGGAGCCTGCTATGCCCCCTTTAGAAGCACGACACACCCACGAGGAATTAAATGATATTCCGATTATAGATAAAGGGGCATTTACTTTACTTGGCAGCAATTGGTTTTTACTTGAACGAATAAGTAATATGAAAATAAATGAAATGTGTGCTTTTGTTTCATGGTTATTGTATTCTTCAGGTGGTCATACAATAAAACTAGTTAATCCAGGAGGAGAAGAGACCTGGGCTTGGGGGAAAAATGTTTGTTCATTAGATGATAAAATCACCTACTTCAATGCAACGCCACGTAAAATCATCAAAACTTTAGCTGAAGTAAATGAGAAATTATCTTTACCTCAAACAATTCATCTTCACACAAATAATCTTGGCATGCCTGGTAATTATGAAATTACTAAAGAAACTATGGAATGTCTTCGAGGTATAAAACCAAAGAAGGGGAGAGAAACCAATGTTCATATCACACATATTCAATTCTCATCTTATGGTGGATCAGATTGGCGAGACTTTTGTTCTGAAGCGTCAGAGATTGCTCATTACATTAACAAACATAAACACGTTTCCTGTGATATTGGTCAAATTGTTTTTACTAATACAACGACGATGACTGCCGATGGTGCTTGGGAATGGGCCCTGCGAGGGATAACAGAAAACCTTGCTTGGTCACCTAGGTCAGGATCTAAATGGATGAATGCCCAAGTTGAATTGGAAACCTGCGCAGGTGTTGTTCCATACATCTTTAGGAGAAGGAATTCCGTAAATGCCACTCAATGGGCAATTGGCTTGGAAATGTTGTTATCATTAAATGATTTAACAAAAGTCAATATCTCTACTGATCATCCAAATGGTGGTCCCTTCACTTTCTATCCTATGATTTTTAGCTGGCTTATGAGTCAAAAAGCACGACAAGATTTACTTAGTAGATCACATAAAGCTGCGACCGAAAGAAGTTCCCTCAAAGATATTACAAGGGAATTAAGTCTCAATGATATTGCTCAGGTCAGTAGAACAAGCGCAGCGAATATTCTAGGATTAACAGATAAAGGTCATTTAGGAGTTGGTGCTGATGCAGATGTTGCTATCTACGAATTTAAAGCACAACTTGATAATTTAAGTAAAGAGTATAAAGCCATTGAGAAAGGATTTTCAAATGCAAAATATACTATAAAAGATGGTGTGATTGTCTACAAAGGAGGAAAAATCATAGCTAGTCCGCAAGGAAGGACTTATCGAGTAAAAGCTGAAGTTCCTGAGTCTTGGACAGCATTGATACAAGATGCCATAGAAGAACGTTTTCGACAATTCTATACTGTCACTCTAAATAACTATGCCATTCAGAAAGACTATTTTCCTCGAGAAGAATTGATAGTCACTAAGGTAAGATAATGTGTTGGTTGGTGGAATAATGGCGACTATAAATCTGACCTTGAAAAAATTTGCAACAAAATTGAATATTCCAATCGAAGCTGAAATAAT
>JABLTI010000075.1 GCA_013166835.1 Promethearchaeati archaeon
ATACCTATTCATTATGTTTGGAGCGCTTGGCAAACATTCATTGCCAACTATGGTTCTTATGTTATGAGTGAATGCCAAATTATTCATCTTGAATATTGGGAATCTTATGAATTTGAACAATAATAGTAAAGAATAACTCAAAGATTACACACGAGGCACTTGTAGAAAAATACAGTGCCAATTTTTTTTATTTTTTTAGATTAGTGCTCAAAGAGCAGTAAATGTACTAAAATAACTCAAGAATTAATCCTAACTACAGTGAAGTCTTTTATATTTTGTCGATTATTATATTATCAGAGGGAGCACGTATGTCGGAAAACGAGGAAGAAATTCCAAAAGATGTTATTTCAACACGTCAATCATTACACAGTGAAATAGAAGAAATTTTGATTAAGAAACTATTCACAGTAGTTGAAAAAATTGATATGCTTCCTAGTGGGGATCTAGATTTCAAACCTTATGATGATAGACTTCTAATTCAGCTTGAAGCATTAATCGAGAAGAAATTTGATCAGAAAATATTCGATCAAAGAAAAGATAGACAAATTACCTCATTCCTTAGTCAGCTTAAAAAGGAGCGCGCAATACGAGATTTTGGTCTCTAATAAAACCACTATCTTAATCAATTTCTTCTTTTTTTTAATTTAATTTATTTTTTTTTGTTGCCTTATTCGTATCGTGCAAATAACTAATAACTCGTAAATAATTTTAATACAAGATATAATTTATTGAACTTTTTTCTTCATTATGATATTTAACGTAATTGGTAACGCAATAACAATAGTAAATGCTCCACCGATTATTATCCAGAACCAAAATGGCATGGTTTCATTTGAATTACTCGGTGTTGTACTTGGTGTTGGACATAATGGAATAGAATCATTTCCATGTTGTAAATTTGCATAGAAATCAATAAATGAAACATCAACTGTACTATCATTTATTGGAAAGATAGTTCCCCCTATATAGATTGAGTTTAATGGTTTTGTTAACCCACTAGACCAGTAATGATTAAGATAGTAATCAGGTGTACTGTCCATTTCACAAAGAACTTCACCATTCTGACGTCCAATTCTAAGAATTAAATGACTTGATGTAAATACTGTTCCCTCAGTTGTATTGTATTCTTCATAACCATCAAAAGGATGTCCAATGATTTTGCAATCAGGGCCTTCGACATTGGATATATCAAAGAGAATACTCTGTGTGATTCGATGTTCCTATATTGTCAGCAATGCTACCATTTTCTGAGCAATAACTCTCAAGTCTCACAAAGAATTCAGCTAAAGTGATTCCTGTATAACTATAATCTATTGTTAATTCCATGTAAAAATCAGAATTAGCTTGTTCTACCAACTGATAATGATACAAATCAGTAGCATATAAACTGGATGATCCCCCTGAATAACTAAAATCTATTGATGAATTTGATTTCGTACTAATCAATTCAGGATCATCTTCTATTTGATTAAAATGATAAAAATTCGAGATCTCTGAATAATAGATGTCCTCGGGTTCAATTTCGCTCAAATTGTTTTCAATACTTCTGACTGGACTAGTATTTATGCGAGTTGAGTAAATTGCTACTAAGATTGAAAGAATTATGAATAATCCAAGATTTTTAGTTAATTTCAAGTTTCTACCCTCCAATTAACTTGAACTAGATGTTATTTATAGAGCTTACATTAATTAATTATTTCCTATTTGATATGAATTATAAGAAATCAATCTCTCATAACATCAAAGTATTTCTTTAGATAATAATCATTTTTTCTGCGAAAAATTGATGAATCTTTTTAAATTATGTAATTATACTATTGTTATTTGTATTCAAAATAATAATTTACTTTCTTATTATAGGCTAGGGTGAAGGATGTCATATAAAGTAGGAATTGGAATGTATGATTGCACTGGTCCAGCTGCAGAACAAACTATGATAGGTTATTCAGCCTCTGAACAAAGAACCTCGGGAATTGCTGATAGGCAATGGGTTCGAGCTTTTATTATTAAGGATAAAAATAGTAACTATCTATGTATAGCAGTTGCCGATATAGGTATGGTTTTTCAATCAATCAAAAATGAAGTATTAAAGCGTTTACCAATGAAAATAATGAGTGTTTTAAAAACTGATAATATAATGCTAAGTGCAACACATACTCATTCTGGACCCGCGGGTTATTCATATTATCCTATTTTTAATATATCTAGCAAAGGTTTCTGTAAACAAACTTTCGATGCTATTGTTAATGGTTATGTTCAAGCAATTATTAGAGCCTGGAATAATATGAAACCAGCTAGTATTTTTATCAATATAGGTGAGCTTTTGGATTGTGGAGGACAAAGGTCTCGAGAAGCTTGGGAAAGCAATCCACAAGAAGAAAGAGACAAATATGGTGATACTGATAAATCAATAACATTATTGAAGATCATAGATGCTTCAGGGAAAGTATTTGGTATTATTGTTTTCTATGCATTACATTCAACTTCCATTGGATTAAAAAATCGATTAATATCTTCAGATAATAGAGGATACGCATCTAGATTTTTGGAACGAATGTTTGAAAACGATCCTTATAATAACAATCCAAATTTTATAGCTGCTTTTCCAAATGCTAATGGTGCTGATGTAAGTCCAAATGTTGGGCAAGGTCATCCTCCTGGTGGTGAAGAAGATTATAGAAGAATGAAAGTAATTGGTGATAAATTAATTCAAAAAACACTACAAATGATGAATTCCGAAGCAGAAGAAATTTTAGGTGATATTAAATATGGTCAGATGAATGTTGATTTAGCGAATATACAAATTAATGGTACTAACAGAAAAACGTGTGATGGAGCACTTGGAGCAAGCTTTACAGGTGCATCAAGTGAGGATAATTCATCTCCCGTACCATTATTTGTGGAAGGGTTGACTAAATCTGAATTCCTAAAAGGTGAGGTAGCTCGTAAATATTCATTTCGAAACAAAGTCCTAACATTCCTTTTTGATTTAATATGGCACGATATGGATGATCCCGAGTGGGTAGAAGCTCAGGGTGAAAAACCCATTTTTATACCAGTTGGCAGAGCTAAGTTTCGAGGTACGCCCCTTTTTCCTCATATTTTTCCATTTCAGATTTTCAAATTAGGTTCTGTTAGCATTATCGGTTTTCCTGGTGAGATGACATCGATGGCAGGAATACGGTTAAAAAATAAAATACTCAATGCATTCAAAAGAACAGAAGTAAAATATAGTATACTTAATTGTTATGCAAATTCATTCGCACATTATACAACTACAAAAGAAGAATATAATCAGCAACATTATGAAGGTGCAAGTACCCTGTTTGGTCCAAATCAATTAGAAGCCATACAGCAAGAATATCAAAAATTAGCTGAAATGATAAGAGATAACGAAACTATTCCTCTAGGTGCACCATTTCCGAGATTTTTAACCAGATTGAAACGATTCCATACTCGAGTAAAATTTGATGATGATCCAATGGGGAAAGATTATGGGGATGTCTTAATTCAACCAAACTCAACATATAATTGCGAGGAAAAAGTGTTAGTGGAATTTATTGGGGCTAATCCTAGAAATAATCTTAGAACAATGGACACATATCTTGAAATTCAAAGAAAAACAAATAGTGATTGGGAAACGGTTTACAGAGATTTAGATTTTGAAACACAATTTCATTGGAAAAGAAAAGGGATTGCCCATTCGATTATAACTATTGTTTGGCATATTCCAAAAAATGAGAAACCTGGTGAATATAGAATTATACATGAAGGGGATTCAAAATCAAGGTGGACAAAGAAAATCACTCCTTACATAGGGATATCTAATACTTTTGAAGTATTAAAAAATTAAGCTGATATACATAAAGAAATAATTAGTGTGCCCGTGCGAATTCGAACCAACTATACTCAAAAAGTACTAACTATAATTTAAAAAAATAATCTTCTCTTGAAGAAAGAGAAATCATCTTCTATTAATTTCTAATAATGGTTTCCCACAAATACTGCACTTATTATGACATTGACAATACACTCTTTGTGGATGATTCTGACAATATCTCACAGGTGGACAATATTTGAATAAATCTTTGACTATGCTTTTAATCATCATATATCACATGTACGATATATAGCAAAAGAGATATATATGTCTTTTTGTTGCACTTATCTTTGATCAGAATTATTTAAGCTAATTTCAAGATTTTATTCTCTAAGAAAATGAAATTTATTTTTTTAAAAAATGATTGGTGGACCCGCGCGGATTCAAACTATGTCCTATTCAATTAACAGATGTATCATTATTGATAACTCTACAGCAAATTAATATAGAAATACATTAATTGGAAGTAAAAAGAATAGAATGGTGAAGAAATGAGTGAAAAAACTAAGAAGAAACTTGGTCTTATAGCTGATTCTTCATGTGATATTCCTATTACAACTATTGAAAAATATGATATAACTATAATATCTGTTAATGTTATTTTTGACAATGAGATAAGAATACCATATGTTGATCTTACAACAGAACAAATCTTTGAAAAAATTGTAACGGAAAATGCAGTACCTACTACCGGTCTTCCACCACCTAAGAGATTCAAAGAAGCATTTAGCAAAGTGCTCGAAAAATACGAGGAAGTAATTTTTCTTACAGCTTCAAAAGACCTAAGTGGATTATGGGAAAATGCAGTAAAATATGCAAAAGAGATTGCAAATGATAAAATAACTGTTGTAGATACAAGAAATTCAATTCATCCATTTGGATTAATTGTATTGAAAACAGCAAGAATGATAGAAAATGGTCTAAGTAAAGAAGAGATCCTGAATAAGGTATCTAATGATCTAATACCTAAAGCTCGATTTGAAGCTTTTCTTGGTACATTGGAATTTTTGAAAAGATCCGGAAGAATACCTAATTTACAACATTTTATGGGCGAATTATTCCAATTCAAACCATGTTTGACAATAGAAGATGGTTTGGTTGCATCCCATGGAAAAGTCCGTGGTGAGAAAGCAAAAATGAAATATCTAAAAAATCTAGGAGAAAAAATTGTTAATTTTCTACCAGAAAATGAAACATTTGCAGTCATGCATTCAACTAATATGGAAAAAGCAATAGAACTAAAGGATTATCTTCATAAAGTATCAAACAAGGATTTAGAAATAGTAATTTGGGAAACAGGTCCAGCATCAAGTGTTCACCTAGGACCGGGATTACTTGGATTAGCATGGATTGGTCCAGCAGCTGAAGATTTATAGAAAAAAAATCTATTTGCATATCGCATCCTTTCGTTCACCAAAACTTGAATCAATAGCTACCAATAACTTAAGTTTAAGCATAATGATTATTAACTAATATTCTGCTTCACTAAGACATGACTCTAACTGAAGAAGAAGCTTACAAGATGTTCCTGAAAGCTGAATATGAAGAACATGCAGAAGAACGCTATTTTACTGTGTCCGATGGTTCGCAAATTAGAGTTTTGTTATCAAAAGCTCCTAAAGAAGAACACAATGAACTCACATTTGTATTAATTGCAGGTTGGAATACTGTTGTCTCTGGATGGGACGAAGTTCTACTTGAAGCAATGAAAGACTTCGATGTAGTGTATATTGAAACAAGGGAAAAAGGTTCAAGTATTGTAGTTAAAAATGCTAAGTTTGATATGGATCGTTTTTCATCTGATATTCAAGAGGTAATTGAAGAATTACAAATTAATCAGAAGAAAATGGTACTCTTTTCTTCTTCATTGGGAACAATAGTTACAGCCCATTTACTTGGCAGTAAAAAACTCGAACCTTTTCTTACTTACTTTATAGGTCCAGTTCATAGATTTGAAACACCCAGGGGATCAAGATTCTATATGTATCTAGTACCCAACTGTTTTCTTACAATAACAAGACCAATATGGAAATTGTGGATTCGAAAAAGAAAAAGTGAAGATCCCGAACAAGCTGCGAAATACATCCGTGCTCTAGAAGAAGCAGAAGTTAAGAAGTGGAGAGCTACTGCATATGCTAACGCATGGGTTGATTTTCTTGATATGTATGAAAAAATAAAGGTTAGGAATTATATTGTTGGTATGGAAAAGGACAAAATGCATGAGAGAGAGATATCAATGAGAATTCATGAAGGAATGGAAAATTCAACTTACATTGATCTTGAAACCAACAAAAAAACACATTCAGCAGAAATGATCAAAGTTGTTAGGCAACATTTATCAGACATTAAAAAAGAGAAGCAGAAATAAAGTAGAAGCTGTTGAGTTAAGAGAATTTAACAATAATTTTGTCATCCATTAATAATTGGGATTTATTTTTCCAAATTTGTTTTTAAGTCATACCTAGATGTTGAATAGTGATTATTAATCACAAACTTTTATTGTATAAAGACATTAGTAATTGTAATATTACAACTATATTACAACTATAATAGGAGATTTAGATGTACCAATATTTTATTGCCCCAATTATAGGATTCCTCTTTGGTTCTATACCATTCTCATGGTTAATAGTCAAAATTGTTACTGGAAAAGATGTTCGTGAAGAAGGTTCTGGATCTGTTAGCACACGAAACACGATTCGAACAGCTGGATATTTCTGGGCTATCCTTACTGGTTCACTTGATATTACTAAAGGATTTCTTGCTGTATTTATCACAAGATTCTATTTAGCACCAACTGTAGCAATGGGTTCAGATGATTTGTCCATATTATGTGCTGCTCTAGCAGGTATTGGAGCATTTACAGGTCATTTATGGATGCCTTGGATGAAATTTAAAGGAGGTAAGGGATTTGCTGTATTATTAGGATCAATGATAGTTATTAATCCCTATGGGAACCTTGTTTGGGTGATATCTATTCTATTGTTTCTTGTTATTATCCGATATAGTTATCTAGCTGGTTTGGCTGCAACTATATCAGTTGCTATACTTGGTACATTCTTTTATATCTTCACAGTACCAAACATCTATTGGAGCTCATGGGCAGTAATAGTTCATGGGTGGGGAATTGTAATTATACTAGTTCTACGTTTAATTCCTGATTTTAAAGCTATGAGAAGAGGAGATATTAAACGCTGGAGTGGTGTGAAAGTTTCCCAATGGACGAAATAAAAAATAATTGGTGGACCCGCGCGGATTCGAACCATAGATTTTGTTTTCTCACACCAATATTAGGTTATCTTAACAAATTTAACTAGTGCCCCGAAAAAACTGGTATAAAAAATCTATAAGAATATCTCTAATTTATCAAAAATTGTTGTATAATAGATTTCAATTATATTAGAGAATCTTTTATAAGAATTAATATTTAGAGTAAAGAAATCAAGGTAATTCTTCTTTATCTTAGCATCAACATTCAAAGATTGAACTCTTCTTATGAAATTATCATTCAAAATCATAATTATTCCTTCAATAGTTCTGATTGATGCTTTAGTTCTAATAATTACATAATCGATTAGCGAATATTTTGTTTTATAATATTTTTTCCGATCTTTTGATTTTTTTACAATTTCAACTGCATCAAATTTCACTAATTTTGTTAATGCTTCAGAAACAGTACTTCTACCATACTTGGTAAATTCGATTAGATAATCTTGAGTGATTGGATTTGGCTCAATAACTAGTGCATGTGAAATTGCCGTTAACTCTCTGTTTCTGCCATATGCTGTTTGAGTTTCCATTGCATATTTTACAAAATCCTGTTTGATCTTTATTAGAGTATCAGCTTCAACAGGTTGTAAGTTCTTTGTGGTTTCTTTTACAAGATTCTCAAGATCCAAATTAGATCCTTTAAGTTCATTAGTAAGAGTTAACTTGAAATTGGGATTTTCTTGAAACTTTTCCCAAATAGTGTTAATGTCATCAGCTAACTCATTATAATAATAAGTGACTAGCAAATTTATTCGAAGATATTTTTCCAAATGTCTTTTTTCAATTGAATCTTCTTTTATTGATTCCAGTCGGAATAGAAAAACAGGAATTGCTTTCAAATTAGAAATTGTCAATTGTATTGATTGCAATAGATAATATTTGATGTATTGATCAAAAGAAAAAGGACAGTAGTAGTAATTCTTCTTGGAATCTGGTTTTCTTGTTTGTAAGATAGGAAGACTAGTATTATCAATTAATATCTTCAACGTCTCAGATACAGCAGTTCGACTTAAACCTGTGAGTTCTATTATTTGATCTTGAGTCAAATAATCTTGTTCCAAAAGAAGAGAATGCAAAACACAGACTGAATTTTCTTCATTCCATTTTAGGGATTGTTTCATGAAATTAATGTAGTCAATCTTTAGCTGTTTTAATTCTTTATCCGATTTTTTTTCTGAAATTCTACAAACCTACCTTCAATATAATTACATTCTCCCTACTATTTAAAGAATTTTTCCAAGTTTTCGTTATTTTCTGAATTTTCGCAAATTTCTGAAAACATTTATATTCATAGTTAACACTTTAACAAATAGATGCTAGAAATAAGGATAGCATCATATAAATCTAGGAGAACTCGTATTGAGTAATAAAACTCAAGATATCGTTCTAAATGTTACAAATCTAACAAAAATTTATGGTAGAAATATTTCATTGGGAAAATGGAATATTAGCAAGCGAGTTGTTGGAGCAGAGAAAGTATCCTTTGATGTAAAGAAAGGTGAAATTTTTGGTTTCTTGGGACCAAATGGTGCTGGAAAAACCACAACTATTAGATCAATTCTTGACTACTTACATATCCAAGAGGGTAAGATAACTGTCTTCGGCTTTGATCATCATAAAGATGCTCTAGAAATTCGAAAGCGAATTGGTTATGTTCCTGGTGATCTCTCTCTCTATGAAGATTTCACTGGTTTAGAATTGATTAAATATTTTAATAAATTTAGACAGTATGATAATGATTTCTTGGAAGAGTTAAAATCTATCTTCAAAGTTGATTTATCGACGAAAGTCAAAATCCTTTCAAAGGGCAACCGACAACAAATTGGACTAATACTTGCATTAGCACCTAAACCTGATTTTCTTATCTTTGATGAACCATCAGCAGGTTTAGATCCCTTGATTACAGCTCAATTTCATCGATTATTGAAACGATTAACAAAGGAAGGAATCACTATTTTCCTAAGTTCTCATGACCTTTCCGAAGTGCAGAATATTTGTGATCGAGTTGGTATCATAAAGGATGGAAAAATGATTCTAGTTGAAGAAATGGAAAATCTAAAATCAAAATTTCTGCAGATTGTTGACGTTATTTTTGAAGGCGATAATGTACCATCAGATGACAAATTACTAGCATTAGAGACTATTATTGATATTTCAGTTAGGAACACACATCACTTCAAGTTAAGGATAAAGGAAGATGTTAATGAAATTCTACAGTTTCTCTCATCTTTTTCAGTAAGCCGATTGGAAATAAAAGACGCTTCTCTAGAAGAGATATTCTTACATTATTATGAATAGGAGGATATCAAATTGGTTAAAGTCATGTTAAAAGAAATGAGAAAGAAATTATTATCAGGAATTCTTCCACCATTACTTGTCGTTCTTTTCGTACCAATGATTGCTAGTTTTTGGCCCACTTTCAAAGATCAGATTGCTGCTTTTCAGGAGCTTCTACAAAATCCTATATACATAGCTGTATTAGGACAACTTGGATTAGGCGACCTTTCATCATTTCAAGGATTTTACAATATGTACATTTTTGTTGTTTTGGAAATGGTTATGCTCTTCATCACAATAATAATTCCAGCAAGAATGATTACAACAGAGGTTGACAAGAGAACTTTAGATGTTACTCTAAGTTATCCAATTTCTAGGTGGCGATATCTATTGGAAAAATTTGGAGCTTATCTTATTTTCAATCTTCTATATCCAATACTAATGTTATCAGTAACGTTAATCTCTAACAAAATTCTGAATGAGGAAATGAACTTTGTACTATTAACATATGGATTTATTGGATCGTGGTTACTTTTCTTTGCTTTAGGAGCAATTTCATTGCTTTGTGGTGCAATTTTCCTTGAAGGTAAAAAAGCTATTACTGCTGCTGGTGGTATAATAGTTGGTATGTGGATTCTTGTGAGAATTGGAGGAATAGTTGAATCAGTCAATTTCTTGAAATATCTTTCCTTGTTCAATTATTTAAATACTGCAATAATCTTCTCTGAAGGTGTAATGCCATTAGATGAGCTATTTATCATTCTAGGAGTTGGCCTTGTTTCATTGTTTAGTGCACTAATCATTTTTGAAAAGAGAGAATTAGCTATTGTCTAATTCTCTTAATTCATTTCTATCTATACTAGTTTTAGAAGTACGATTTAAAATATAGAATAGAAATAATTGGTGGGCCCTGCCGGATTCGAAACAGCGTCTTTATAAAACTAATAACCAATGAAATATTTACTATAGATTTAAAGCAAATAGTGTGTAAATTTGTTTTTATTTTAGATTCCTTAAATAGAAAACACTTTTAAAAAATATCTCAAAAATGAACCCATTACCAATTAGGTGATTAAATAAAATGAACTATTTAGAAAATATCAAAGAAGTGTTGCGAAAATATCTATCTGATAAGAGAGATTCTGTATCACTGAGAATAGAAGACATTACTCAATTTACTCAGGCTTTAGAAACTGAAATTTATTCTTTTTTAGAAATATTCACAATTGACAAAAAAGAGATTATAAGCAAACTAGTTTTACGGATGTATCCAAAAAGCTATCTAGGATTTGGGGTAAAACACGAATATAATATAATGCAAAACTTGTTAAAAGAAGGTTTTCAAGTTCCATCGGTACTTTTTTTTAATGAGAAAGAAGAAATTCTAGGAAAACCTTTCATGATTATGGAATTCATAGAAGGAGAAACATTAAATGATAAATTTTCTAAAGCTTCTCCAGATCAAATTCCAAATCTAATGAAGCAATTTACTTCATTAATGGTTAATCTCCATAGTTTAGATTGGAAGAAGATTACTACCGGTAAAACTCAAATTGATATAAACAATCCTTATTTTGCGACAGATTGTATTATTGATAATTTGTGTTCAATTACAGAGAAATTTAATAATAAAGAATATCAAGCTACAATTGAATGGCTTCAAGACCAAAAGGTAAATTATCCCGTTGAAAACTATTCTATTATCCACAAAGATTTCCATCCACTTAATATTATTGTCGCTGAAAATAATTCTTTATTTGTTATTGATTGGAGTCAAGCAAGAGTTTCAGATATACGAGATGACATTGCTCAAACATCTTTTCTATTTAATATATTTGGAGGTTCTCAACTAAATCCATTATTTTTCAAATATTATGAAGACCTTTCGGGAAATTCAATAGGGGATTTAAAGTTTTACGAAGTCACTTCAGCTATTAGTTTACTCATATTTCTAACTTTACAAATTGGTAATTCCGATTTAAATGAAAATCAAGCTAAATTAATGAGTATTATTCAAATTCTAAATCCGATGTTACAAAGTGCTTATAATTATTTAATTGAAAGAACTAATATTAGAATTCCTGAATTTGAAACAAAACTGGGATTGAAATGAAAAAAAGCTATCTTAGAAGCTAGTTGGTGGGCCCGGCCGGATTCGAACACCTTTGGTAGAATCATTAACATAGATATTTTTCCTAGACTAATAATAATCCCCTTATATTTACTACCGAAGTTGATTATAGAAATTAATGGAGACTGAACTTTGAACTTTAATAGAAGTAAATCAGCTTTTCTACGATTTCTTACAATAGCTACTATCTTGGGTTTAATTATAGTTCCTAATGTTTTAGATACAAAATCGGAAACTGAATCAGATTATTTTCCAAAACCAAGATATGGGCATAATTTAGTCTACATTCCAACTGATGGTTCTATCTATCTTTATGGTGGAGATTATGGTTATCAATCAGGTGTACTACTTAAATCTCTTTGGCGTTTTAATCTAACATCAAGATTGTGGACTGAGATAGCGAGTGATATTGGTCCTCCATCAACAGAAAATTCTGGTTTTGTATACGATTCAAATAATAATCAATTGGTTCTCTATGGTGGTTTTAAAACTGATAATTACGATATGTTAGCAGATGTTTGGACATTTAATTTAGATGCACAGAACTGGACTGAACATTCCTTAGTTGTAAAACCGGATTCAAGAAGTGATTCAAGTTTCTATTATGATCCAAAAATTGATGGTTGTGTCTTGTATGGTGGCTATGCTGAAAATGATACACTTCTCTCTGATACTTGGATTTTCTTTACAAGCAATAACTCATGGTCAGAAATTATTACCACAAGTCCTGGATCAAGATATGGTCAACATATGGTCTATAATCCCCATGATGAAGTGGGATTGATGTTTGGAGGAAGAACTACTACATATACTGATGAAACTTGGCAATTCAATACAAGTGATATGACGTGGTCTCAAATAATAACTGCTCATATGCCAACTAAAAGATACTGGTACTCCTATGCCATTGCTGAAGAAAGAAATGAATTCTATATCTTTAGTGGAAGAAATGATGGTTATCCAGATAGTGCAATTGGACATCTTGCTACTTACAATCTGATATCACAAGATTGGAATCAAACAATTTCAGCTGGTGAACCTAGTTCACGATTCATGTCGAGTATGGTTTATCACGAAGAATTTGATTGCCTATTCCTATTTAGTGGTACAAAAGGCTTCAACTCATATTTATACAACGATTATTGGCTTTATCATATAAGTAATAAAACTTGGACCAGTTTTATACCAAATACTCCAACTGTTAATGCTAGCTTCGATAAGATGATAATTTCATCGACAATTACACTTGCTTTTCTCTGTATCACAATTGTATATAAGAAGAAGAAGAAGAATAAATGATAGGCTATAACCTATTACACTTTCTTTTTTTTAAAACAATTCATGTGGATTTCTTTTTTGTACAAAAATATTGAAGATGGAATTGAATAGAGAAATGAATTGGTGGGCCCG
>JABLTI010000198.1 GCA_013166835.1 Promethearchaeati archaeon
TTTATTATGGAAGTAAGAAAATCCACTTCTAATTCTTCATTATAATGGTTTGCAGATTCAGAAAAACCTTCCAACATTAAGAAGAACAAATCATTATTCTCAGGTTGTTCGTTATAGAGATTCGTTAAATGCTGAAGGTATTGTTTTACTATTTTCGAATCTTCTGATGTGCTTTGTTTTATTCTTGTAATTATTGTTTGAGCAATAGTTAAGGGATCACCTTTTGGTAAGTCAAGATCGATTTTTTCAGATCCATTTTCATCATTGTTTTTATTATCTTCTAATTCAGAATGAATTAAATCAAAATTTGGAGCTTTTTCATCGGCCATACTTATCTCTCAAATTTCCCAGTTTTATCTTTTCTTTGGTTTTTCCATTAAAAGATTTTTAGGTAATAGCTTTTAAAGGTATTAGATAAAAAATAAGAGAAAAAAAGAATGGGAATAGATTATTTTGCAGTAGGATTGTTTGCACCAGTAACAGTTAATCGATAAAGAATGCAATAAACCCCAGCTACCATTAATAATCCACCAGGTAGAGAAAATGAAATAGCACCTAATATAAACATAACAAATCCAATTATTGCTAAATCGATTTTCGAAATAAAATTCCTAAAAGGAACAAAGAATAATTTCAAACCACTCAGTAGAGCAAGAATTCCAATTATAATGTTTATGGAAGCTCCTAGTGGAAAAGCGAAATTCTGTCCACCAAATACAAATAAGCCTTGCCCATCAAGAAAGTGCATATCAACTAGACCCGTTGTATAATGAATGATAAACCCAAAAATGGCATTAGCAATTAAGAGATTACCACCAAAGAACAAGAAGAAAAATGCCCAATCTTCTGTTTTTTTCAATTCCAACATATGATTCACCAAAGATAATTTACTTTTCTTTATTATATATAGCATTGAACTTCAAACGATTAAATAAGACTTTCTAATAAAATCGGTTCAGAAAAAAAATCATTTATTGGAGTAGGCTTCCAATATTCCTCCTGTGATAATTTTAGATGCAGCAACTAAATCAGATAAGTGAACATACTCGTTGGATTGATGAAGTACGGAAGGAGAACCACCACCAATAATGACAAATGGAATACATCACGATTAGAAATTCGTTTGGACCATTTCAATAATCCTTTCACAATTGATTCATCTTGGTTTGTTCCTACTGCAGGAATTGTGTGGAGGACTTCATGAGTATATTTACAATCATTTTCATCTGAGAGTTTCTTCATAAGATCAGTTACAGATGAATTAAATTCCTCTTGATTTACTTCAGGTATTAATCTAAAATCGCAATCTATGTAACAATCCTCTGGTACAACATTGATTTTAGCCCCACCACTAATCATACCTACATTTAGAGTTGTTTGACCTAGTAAATCATGTTTAGTTTTAGGTATAATATCTTTAAGTGCCTTAATTACTATACAAGCACCTTCTATTGCATTTATCCCAACTTCTGGCATGCTCCCATGAGCAGCTTTACCTTTTACTTTCATTCGAATCCAATAAGGTCCTTTTTCTGCAATACCAACTTTCAAATCAGTTGCTTCAGTGATAATTAAACACTCAGCATTATCCATAACACCTTTTTCTTTTAGATGAAACGCGCCATTCATACCTACTTCTTCATCAGCCGTTCCTGCAAATACTAAACGATAATTCAATTCAATATTTGATCTACTAATTGCATCCATAACAGCTATTAAAGAAGCAACTCCTCCCTTCATATCAACTGTTCCTCTTCCGAATAATTTACCATCTTTCTCTGTTACTTGTAATGGAGGATATTTCCATTGAGATTCGTCTCCAACAGGTACTGTATCAAGATGACCACTAAGAACAATATCCTTCTCACCTTTTCCGAAAGTTATCACTATGTTACTTCGGTGTTCATCCATTGAATAGATTTTTGAGTCAAAACCTAATGATTTGCTTTCTTCTTGCAGATATTTTGTTATGTCAATCGTTGAACCTGGTGGATTTTGACTATCAAAAGCTACGAGCTCCTTTGTTAATCTTTTAATCAATTTCTCGTCTACTAATTCGATTATGGATTCAATTTTCAAAAGTTAATCTCATCCTCAATAGTTTTCATTAAATTAGGAATATTATCTAAGTAAAAAATTATATTGATAATTAATTTATTCCTCTAAATCCTATACAATTGGTATTAATTTATTGTATGTTTGAATTATTGCATCATAGATGTTCTTTTCTTTCATCGAATCCCAAATTTGAGCGAAAATTGGTATTATCTCAGCGACTTCGGGAACAAAATAGGGATCAAGTTTATTGTCTTTTATCTTTAGATTTTCAAACATTTTCTTTTTGATATGTATACAGATTGCATCTACTATTAGCGAAAGCTTCTCAATGTTTGATTCAGCTATTGATTTTAAATTATCATTTGTGAACAAATTAGTGTTTAACAGAAACGCACGACCAACTTCATGAATTATGATTTTGTAAAGAGTCATATCATCTAGGTTTGCAGAAACCATTATTTTTTCTGCAAGTAAATTCGTTGCTATTGTTGTTGTGGGTTCAACTAAATAGATAATAAATTCAGGATAAGGAAATTTTATGTTGATTTCTTTCTGCCATGCTGAAATAATATTTATGGGACTTACTATTACGTTTAAATCACTTATTCGTTTGTTAATCATTACTTTAGTGTTCTTTTCCCAATTTTCTTTATAGAAGCGTTCCCACAATCCTCCAAGTATTCCCTGAAATTTCTTGAATATCTCCTTAATTAAGTCTTTGTGTTCGAATAATTTCTTAAATTGTTCATCAAAGACATTCAAAGGTACATAAATAGGCATATTGTCAAATACTTCAGGATAACTATTAAGCAAAGTTTCAATTGAGCCTTCCTCAATTGCTTCTAATATTTTCTCAAAACTACTAATTACAGTTTCTAGGTCCTCTGCTTGTATATAACTTGGAATTTGAAAAAGAACTGCAAAAAGCTCAGCATTGCAACCAATAGTCATACATTTCTTTGAAATTTCTTCCCAATTCTTATATTCTTCTTCTAAGATGCTGAAGCGATGTTTCAAACCATAATCAGAATTATAGAAGGATCCTTCAATTTCAAAACAAGAAAAAACATGCATGATGATATTAGGTGTCAAGTTTGTTGTAATGATTATTTTTTGAGTCAACTTTTTCTCTCCAGAAATATTTGCTCATATAATATCTAGCAATAGGTTATAGCTCTATAAATAAAGAATTTATGCTAAATATTGAAATATAGTCTAAAGAAAATACAAATATCAGCTAAATAAAAAAATTACGCTTTTTCACTTACTGTTGTATAAGAGATAACTTCATTTGTCTCGACACTCACAATTGCTACTTGGTTTTCTTTTGGTAATAATTGTAAGTGATTGAAAATACACTTTTGATGGGCTTTTCTCTTTTCAGATAATTCTTTATCACTAAAAATATGCATACAGTCTTCATTTTCGAAAGTAAAACCACAAAGATAACATTGATCTTTATCCTCAGGTTTTTCTATCAAGGGTACTTTTTGATCCGTTACTAGGAGTCCGAAGACTTTTTGGGTTGACATATTTACTGAATTTATCCCCTTTAAAATTGACAAAATTTTTCGTATAAAGTAATAAAACAATTAATTTGTAATAAAATAAACAATAAAAATCAATATAAGGATTCCCAATTAGGAAGATATAACTTGAATCCAATAAACCATGCCAAAACAATTTATACTATTTTGATAATAAGAACATATTCTTACTTGTAATAAGAATCCTTTGATAGAATGATCTAAGAATTTGCAAAAGAAGTTGAGATCCATGTCATCCAAACATAATTCAGATGAGAATTCTTTACCTTTATTACTTGAGAATTTGAAAAAAGCTTTTAGTAAAAATATTCAAGGACCAATAAAGCATTTCGAAAGGGAGTACCAAGCTACCACAAAAAAAGAATTCTTAAAAGATATTACTAAATTCCTCTCAAATAGAGGAGTAAAAAAACTAGCGGGTATTACTGCTTGGAAAAGTAATAATGAGTTACGTATTGCTTATCACTTTATAGCTAAGATTGGAAACGATTTCTTAGATACAAAAATTACTATAATTATATTTGCACCTCTTGAAAACGCGGAAATTGAATCTATTTTTGGAATCTTTCAAACTGCTAGAATTTTTGAGGAAGAGATTAAACAAGAGTTTCAAGTTGAATTTAGCAATTGAATAATTTTTTCAGTAGTTTATTACAGATTTTTCATTTTCCTTGGATTCTTTAATTGATAATATGTTAATTCAGTTAGTTTATTAAAGACTGACTTCATAGGTTTTACTAGTAAAATCATTCATTGAAAAATGATGAGTTTTTATCATTTAGATTATGACAAATAAATAAAGGGTTGATACTGTTGTCTGAAGAAAAAGATACAGAAGAAATCATAGAGGAAACAGAAGAGCCCGAAACAACTTTAACAACAGAGGAAGAAGAAGAGATTCTCGAAGAACCAATTGAAGCAGAGGAAACTGAAGACGAACCATTGGAATTTGAAGAAGAAGAA
>JABLTI010000199.1 GCA_013166835.1 Promethearchaeati archaeon
CTTGATGAAATCCAAAAACTCTCTGAAGAGTATGGGGCTATGATTTACGTCGACGATGCTCATGGTGACGGTGTTTTAGGCCGAAATAAGAAAGGCAAAGGCATTGTTGATCACTATGGTCTGCAAGGTAAAGTTCAAGTTGAAATGAACACTTTCAGTAAAGCAATGGGTACTGTCGGTGGTGCTATTACTGGTTCCCAAGATTTAGTCAATTTCTGTCGAAACAAGACTCGAACTTATCTTCTTAGTGGCTCTCATCCTCCCGCAGTTGCAGGTGCTTCTCTTGGTTCAATTGAAGTTCTTGAGAATAAGGATGGAAAATTTGAACCTGTTGTTGCTAACCTCCTTGATAATATTGTTTTCTTCAAGAAGGGTATCGTTGATCTTGGATTCAATCATCCAATAACTGTTGCTGCTGGTGATGCGCCTACAGCTATTTCACCTATCATTTGTGGTGAGAACGATACAGCAAAAGCAATGAGCAATAGATTATATGAAGAAGGAATTTTTGCCTTACCAATTGTTTTCCCAATGGTTCCTCGTGGAACTGCTCGAATCAGAGTTATGATGACTGCTGGTTTATCCAAGGATCATCTTAACACTGCTTTAGGTGCCTTCGAGAAAATTGGGAAAGAATTGAAGATTATTTGAGATAGAGTTTTTCCTCTTTCTCTTTTTTTTATATTGAATTCGTTATTTTTCGTTTTTCGATTAGCCATCTTATATAATCCTTTACTTCAGATGCTAGGTAAGCCCCAATTAGCACTAAAGCTAGAAATATGAAAATAAATGTAAGATAGAGGGTATCTACTAACCAATAATCATTTTCAATTAGTAATTTAATTAGTATCGGTACAGTAACTGCAAAAGTTATACCCATTAATCCAAGACCAATTAGTATGCTATCTTTCTGACTAAAAGAGAAGAGACCAACTACTACTCCACTAAAGAAGAATGCTAAGAATAATTGGTATTGCCATGGATTGTCCTTCCCTATTTTAAATATTTTAAATGATCCGAAACTTACTCTTATTATTATAACCATGAGAAGAATGCTTAGTAGTATCCCTGAGATATTGTATAGAAATCTTCTCGAGAGAATTCGTTCTTTGAGTGGTTTAGGTATTTTTGTTTCTTCTGAAGCTAATTCTTCATCTGAGCCATCCATTGCTTCTTCAATCATAACAATTATATTGTCTTCAGATTCACTCATCGACAGCTCCCTCGAATCTCGGGGTAATAGATACAATCTATTTTTGAATTAATAATTTATTGTTGAATTAAACTCATTTCTTTTGAGCAACGTAATTAATCATGGATATACCATGAAACCAACCACTATTTATCAGTAATTTCCATTTGTTCTTCGATTGAATTTCACATTTACTGAAAAAGGAGTCAGCTTCGTCATCGTCAAAAAAGCAATGAATTACTTTTTCTCCATCTGATTCTACCTGAAGAAATTCTCCTTCGGCAACTTCTTCCCCATGCCCATAACTTGCACAATCAATAGAAGGGAAATTCACAAAAATTAATCCTCCTGGTTTTAACACTCGAATCATTTCTTTGACTGTCTTCTCAACTTCAACTTTTGGCATATGATGAATTGTATGATGACTGAAAACGAAACTAAATGACTCGTCTTCATATGGTAGTTCTCGTATATCTCCTTTTATGATATTGAATTCCATATTATGTTCTTTTGCGTAGTTGTTTGCTCTTTCAATTTGACTGTCTGAGTTATCGATACCATACGTTCCGTATCCTGCTCTATGAAATACGGCTAATGGTGGATGACGTCCTCCCGCTCCACAATCTAAGATTTTCTTCTCCATTGAGATCTTGTTGCATTCTTCTAACAATCCAAGTATTGGATAATCACGTCTATGTAAGCCCATTTCTTTCACCTTTATTTTTCATTTCTTCTTTTTTATTTCTTCTAGTTCTTTTGCTTCTTTCTTCTGAGTCAATTGTTTTAATCCAGTAATTGCTCCATCAATCATATAGTCAACTAATGCTCGATGATTTGGTTCATTTTTAATTAGATTCTTGTAGAATTGAACAGCATCATCTAATCGGGTATATTCGATATTGTCATGTATGAACGAATCAGAATTAAAAATTACAATTTTTCCATTTTTGCTTTGAAAGACATTTGATTCAGAATCAATAGGCACCAATCTAGTCGTTCCTAGTTGTAAATATCCTTCTCCATCCAAAGAAATAGAAGTAAAATTATATTCTGTATAGTAATACATTGAATAATACAAACCAACAAATTTTTTCCATTCTTCATTTGCAGGAGGTAATTTCTTAGTCGCAGTTTTTTCCGAATAGTAACCAATCAATAATCCTTCAGAGGAATGGTAGAGTTTACTTCCTATAGGTCTTCCATTTTCATCCAAATCAAAAATTATACCATTAGGTGATTTTGTAGTAAAAGCAGTTTCACTATGGGGAGTTAATTCAACCTTATTACTTCCAACAACATAGTATAATTTTCCTTTCGATTCTTCAATTTCAAAAGTAAGTAAATCACTTTTGTAGATTCCTTCCAGTCGTTTCAGCTCATCAGGATTTAATGTAATTGCTGGATCTTTTGCATGTGGAAAATCTGTTGAATGTGTATCTACTCCTTTAGCATCCAGTATTTTCTTTATGCAATCAAAAATCACACTTGACAATTGATAAGAAGAATAATATTCATTATTGTTGATATGGGCAAGTCCAATATTGTAATCTGGAAGCCAAATCATTTCTGAACCAAGACCAAACCCTCCACCTATATGTTTAGAAATTTGAATCCCGTATCTTGTCAATACTTCTGTCCCTAAACCATATCCGCCATTTCCATCATATGTTGTTCGAAGAAGATCAATATATTTTGGTTCCAGAATTCTCTTCCCATTGTGAGTCCCCTTATTTAAGAGAAATTTAACGAAAGTTGCTTGATCTTTTATTGAAATAAATGCCCCACCGCATCCAAAAGCTACACCATCTAATTTGTGAGCTTCAAATTCACCAAGGTAACCCTTTACAACATTGGGTTTACTGTAAATCTCATTAATATCCCAATGATGAGTTATTCCCAGAGGGTTCCCTAATACTTCTTGTATATATTCTGGATAAGGTTTCCCAGTTATTTTTTCCAAAATATAAGTTACTAGATTCATTCCTGCATTGGAATAACCGAATTTGATTCCAACAGGACTTTGTAGCCAAGAATCATTTATGCTTTCTATATGCTCTTCCCATGTGGGAATTCTTCTTGAGAAACAACCTCCAACCTTTGCTTCTCTAGGTAAACCTGATTTATGAGATAATAAGTGTCTGAAAGTTATCTTCTTGTTTTCATCTTCACCATGGACACTCTTCACATGAAATTCAGGATAATATTTTACTATTGGATCATCGAGTTGTATTAACCCTGCTTGTTCTGCTAAGAAAAATCCAACAGTAGTAACTGTTTTTGTTGTAGATTGCAAACTGAAAAGAGTATTTTCATCTACTTCATGAGTTTTTGATGCGTCTGTATAACCAAAACTCTCCATCCATATAACATCATCTTTACTTAGTAAAGCAATTGATAAACCCAAAATTTTTCCTTCATCAACTACTTTCTTAATTTGTTTTCGAAGTTCT
>JABLTI010000076.1 GCA_013166835.1 Promethearchaeati archaeon
TCGTATGTAGGAATTGGATAAGGACCTGGGTAACCCCAAGTTCTAGGAGATATTTGAGCCCAACCGGTGTGGTCAAATACGTCTACTCCAATACCGATTTTTGGCAATTGTTCTACCATCAATGTTGACCATTGATTTCTTGCCGGATTGGTATTGGGCGCAAGAACACTTATTGAAAAGAAGGCTGGTGGGTTAGCTGCTTCTATAGGTGTAGCCAAAAATGGCATAACACTTAAGCATAGGATTACTGCTAACGGAAGGACCATCCTTCTAATATCCTTCTTGATCAAATTTTTTTACCTTCCACAAATAATATAGGTAATGTACTCTCTTAAAGAGTAGTACGGTTTATCTATTGAACTCTTGTCTTTAAAAGGGTTATCGATGGAAGGAGTAATTACTTATATTTGGAGCGTTGATTTTTGTCGGCAGTTTTGGTCATTATTCTATTATTATTCTTAAAATAGTATTTTCTATCATTAAAAGCATAAAATTTGTATGTGAGAATTTGCATCTCAAGAGATGAGGTTAATGTCTCAAAGAAGTGATTATTTTTTCTCGACCATATTTTATTATTGAAGGTAACACACCCAACAAAGCCATTATGGTCAGTACTACAGGAATAAGAACAATTTCCAAAACTGGCAAATTAACAGCGAAAGGTATTATATTATGCGATGTCAGAATTGGAGTAATTAAGTTGAACGTAGCATAAGTAAACGCTAATCCAAGCAATAACCCGCCTATGCTTGCACTTAGAATTATAACTATTATTTCAATTACAAGCAATTTGGATATCGTATTCGTAGATTTGCCCATGGTCTGAGAAATAGCAAATTCTTGAGTTCTTTGATTTAATGTAAAATCAGTAAACATGACTATTAAAACTATGATTATTAAGACAATGGCAATTAATTGAACATAAAAGAAAACGCGGACGTTCGGTATATATGATTCTATAAATTTCCCCATGAAATACTCATTGATGAGCTCTGGATTGACTTGTGTATTTGATAATAATGCCTTGATTTCATTTGTAATTCTGGTAGAATTTTCATCTGGAAAGACACTTGCTAAGAATAATTGACAACTGGATATTTCAAGTTCTGTTCTTATGAATTCTTCATTTATAAGAACAACTCCCTCATTTTCTTGTAGCATCTCAATGTTTCGTCCATCCAATAAACCCAATCCGGGAGCAGAATTCAAAATTCCTGTGATAACAAAAGATCTATGAAAGATTCCTCCTGGCAAGTTAACTATTGGAATTTCATCCCCTATAGTTAGATTAAGTCTGTTAGCCAGAGGTTGACTGATAATCACTCCAGCATATGTTTCATGCAAATTTTTCAGATTTTCGAATGAGTTGTCTTCCGCGAAACTACTAGCATCCCATTTTCCTACTCTCGTATATGTGATGGAATCTACACCCACAATCGTATAATCATCATAAGCTATCGAACCTGTTGTTTTCATAAAAGCAACAACTTCGTTTATTCCATCAATTTGTGAGATATTATTTTTGAAGCTATAATCCACAGGATAAGTAATAACACGCATATCGGCTCCGTTTTTATAATCTGCTTCTAGCATTTGATTTTGAGTTACTGATGAAGCAGAAATTAGAGAGAAAGCAACAAAAGTAGAAACTAAAACTATTGCAAAAGTCATTGAGCTCAATTTCTTATCTTTTCGTTTGAAATTATTGATTAAGAAGAATGCTTCATTAAAGACAATTCTTCGATACAAACCTTTCAATGACACTTGGAATTTATCTGTTATGAGATAACTAATTAACTGCCCTACAAAAATCAATAAGAAGCAAAACAGGAGAAATGTATAACCGGCAGAGGAAGTACTTGCTAAGGAGAAATTCTGTGATTCTCGTATATTTCTTATCGTATCGATTAAAACAAAAATTAATGCAATGACAACAATTGTTACGACTCCGATATTTATTCCAAGAAAGATATTCCTTTCCATTTTTCTTCGTGCACTTAGCTCATGTTCAGAACTTTTATGTCTAAGAGAAATTTCCCACCAGATCTTCAAAGATGCATATCCAACAAGAATAATGAGTAATGTGAAAGAAATTCCAATAGCAAATCCAAATGAAAAACTCGGTTCCCGTAAGAAGGCTCTAAATGTTGCGCCATTAAACCCACTTGGGGAAAAAGAAGGTATTAATGCGGAAATGATAAATGATAACGCAATTCCTAATATAATTCCGAAAAATGCTACGATGAGGAATTCAATTATAAATAACAGCAGAATTTGGATTGTGTCCGCTCCCCGATCTCTAAGCAGAGCAACTTCTTCTTGTCGATATTCAATAATAACATTTATTGTGAAAATCGTCATCACAATACCTACCAATATGACAGGTATCATTAAGACAACTGAAATTGAAGCTCGAGAATATGCATTCATTAATGAGGTCAGAGTTGATTCAATAATATAAATGTAAGTTGTAGGATAATCTCTTTTAATTGTCTCTGAGAATAATTGCATTTTATTTACTACTTCATCCAGACCATCTTTGGTTATTTCTTCTTTATCGAATTTTACAAATAAAACATATGGAACTTCATTTGTTTTCATCACAGCTTCATCACTTCCCAAAGAAGTTTTTGGGAAGATTATTGAGTCTGAAAGGACTTCACTTGAGAGAGCCGATTGAACGATAGAAAGGCCTTCATTTATTGTGAATATTCCTTTGACAGTATAATCCTCATAATAGGTTGTTTGAAATGAAGAGAGATATATTTCACCATAAGCTGGATTCGGAATGTATTTGCTTATAGATAAATTTAGGATATCTCCTATTTGGATATCTCTATTATAGATTGAACTTAATTCTTGAGCTTGTTGTAAGCTTAACAAAATACCGTTGTCTTCAACGGTGAAATTCCCTTCCACATTAAATACAAATGAGATTCGGTCCAGTGTTTCTTGACCTGTAATAAAAGCATTTGTAAGGGAAATAGGATCATTTGGATCCGTTTGACTGTTTTCAGGCAAGACTTCATAGGTCGTAGAATTCTTGTTTTCTGTATTGAATAATGCTGCCGTAGAATATCCCGTACAATAGAAATCTACAAGTGCATTTTCATCTAAATCCTCAATTATTTCATCTATATCCTCTGGTTGAGAGGCAGAGAAAATGTAAGCCTGGAAATCTTGTGACCCTAGAAAATCATTAATAGCTAAATCTTCTGAAGTATTTGACCAAAGGTTCACAGATAAAAACATGGAGACAGAAATAGTAAAACCAAAAATGATAATTATCATATGCCTTTTATGACTAAGAATATTCTTGAAAGCTAATGAAAACAAAAAGCGGAATTTGACATTGTTTTTACTACTCATTAATTAACACCAAATTTTCAATCATTTCCAAATGTTCAAGATGTTTTGCTTTTTTTGCTTGACTTCTTCGATTTCTTAGTTGTAGCATTTTTCTTTGCTTTTGGTTTTGCTGCAGGTTCATTCTCAGCGATTTCAGGTTCTCGATAAATCGCCTTTGCAGCTCTGAAATCAAAGGATTCCTTATCAACAATTTTTTCCTCAACAAGTTTACCATTACGAATAATTAGTACTCTGTCCGCTCTTGCAGCGACTTCAGGATCATGAGTAGTCATAATTACTGCAATATTTTCATTCTCTATGAGTTCCTCAAGAAGATCCATAATTCCATCACCAAGAGTGGTGTCTAAAGCGCGAGTCGGTTCGTCACAAATCAAAATTTTCGGACTATTCGCTATTGCTCTGGCAATTGCTACTCTTTGCTTTTGACCGTTTGATAATTGATGAGGATATTTGTTCGCCATTGGGCGCATTTCGACTCGCTCAAGTAATCTATACGCTTTTGTTAATGCTAGTTGCTCAGATTTCCCGGCAATAATTAGCGGAGCCATAACGTTTTCAATCGCTGTCATACTTGGAATGAGATAGAATTCCTGGAAAATCATACCTACCTTGTCTCTTCTGAAAAGACGAAAATCATCTTTAGACATATTTGAAACATTATTTCCATCGATTTCTATATGACCCTCAGTCATGGTATCTATTCCAAAAAGAAGATTCAACAAAGTAGTTTTCCCGCTTCCAGAGATTCCTACAATGGCCAGGAGTTCCTTTTCTTTCAAATCAAAAGAGACTCCTTTTAGAACTTCCAAAGGACCAGAACGGAGCTCATACTGCTTAAAAACATCCTTACACTCCAATACAGCACTTGACATGATTTAACCTTCTTCGAGGATTTAGTGATCGAATTGCCTTTTACCTTTTTATTTTTCTCTAATTCCAAATCATAATACTAGAACCATATTAAAAAAGTGTAGGTTCCTATGGGAAAATCAAGAAATGATTCTTATTTATATGATAATTAGCAATTACCTATCCCCTTTAAATGATTTTTTCCTACTTATCAGAATCTAGGAAGGATTTTATTATGATTGTTTTAATTTAGTAACTAATAGTTACTTGGATATTTCGAATTGTAAATATCAAAGGAAATATTCATAAAGAACTAAAATCAATCGATAAAAGGAGTATTGAAGTTTATCTCAATACGTAATAATCAAGAGCGTGATAAAGAAATGGCTTCAGAATCACCACAAGCTGATGTGCTTCTAGAACTAAAAGATTTAAGAAAATGGTTTCCCATAAAGGAACAAAGTTTTGTTGGGAGTAGACAAGTGGCAAATATCAAAGCTGTTGATGGTGTCAATTTAATTGTTTACAAAGGTGAAACCCTTGGTTTAGTTGGCGAAAGCGGTTGTGGTAAAACAACTACTGGAAAAGTTATTGTTAAATTAGAAGTTCCTACAACAGGTCAAGTATTATATCGAAATCAAGATATCTATGCTTTCAATACAAAAGAAGATGAAATGCATTTCAAACGAAACGTCCAAATGATATTTCAGGATCCATACAGCTCATTAAATCCGCGAATGCTCATTATGGATATCATTGGTGAAGGACTTCAAATACATGAATCTAAAATGCCAAAAGCGCAAAGAGAAAAACAAGTCTTCAACTTATTGGACTCAGTCGGTTTGGAAGATTATCACGCAATGAGATATCCTCATGAATTCTCTGGAGGACAAAGACAAAGAATTGGTATTGCTCGAGCATTAGCAGTCAATCCAGAACTTGTAGTTGCAGATGAACCAGTTTCTGCTCTCGATGTGTCTGTTCAAGCACAAATCCTAAATTTAATGCAAGACCTTCAAAAAGAATTCAATTTAACGTACATTTTTGTTGCACACGATCTTTCTGTTATAAAGCATGTAAGTGACAGAGTTGCAGTTATGTATCTTGGAACAATAGTTGAATTCGGATCAAATAGACAAGTCTTTACACGAACTGCTCATCCTTATTCTGTTTCATTGATGTCAGCAATTCCTCGTCCAGATCCAAGACGTAAAATGAAGCGAATTGTACTTCCGGGAGAACCCCCTTCTCCAATTAATATTCCCTCAGGTTGTCGATTCCATCCTCGATGTTACAAATCTGATGGAAAGAAATGCATTAAAGAAGATCCACCAGTCATTGAAATCGAAGATGAACATTACGTTAAATGTCATTATCCAGAAGTATAGGGATTTAATATCCCACCTTTCTTTATATTTTATTTCTCATAAATCAGCAGTCAAATTATGACGAAAAATCTTTGATTACTAGATTGCATCTCCTATTTTGAGATATTGAATCTACAGAAAAGACTTAATAAAAAGAAATTATATTTGCTATCAGAACAAAATCGGTGAATTCTATGGAACCATTACTGGAAGTAAAAGGTCTGGTCACAAATTTCTTCACAGAGTCAGGTGTAGTTGAAGCCTTAGATGGAATTGACTTAACGGTATTTCCAAAAGAATCTGTTGGAGTTGTAGGTGAATCAGGTTGTGGGAAAACCCAAACTGCTTATTCAATTCTCAGAATTCTGGCTTCAAATGGAAAAATTATGAGTGGACAAGTCTTGTATAAAGGAAAGGATCTTGTTCAATTACCAGATTCGGAAATGCGACAAGTTCGTGGAAAAGAAATCGCAATGATTTTTCAAGATCCAATGACTTCTTTAAATCCTGTATTAAAAATCTCTGATCAGATGATTGAAGTAATTGCAATGCACAGGGATGTTTCTGAAATTGAAGCAAGAGAATTAGCAATCGAATCTTTAGCAGCAGTAGGTCTTTCAGACGCAGCAGATCGTATTGATGAATATCCCCACAAATTCAGTGGTGGAATGAGACAAAGAATTTTGATTGCTAGAGCATTAGCCCTTAGACCTTCGTTATTAATTGCAGACGAACCAACCACTGCATTAGATGTAACTATTCAAGCACAAGTATTAGAGATTATTAAAGATATGAAGGAACAATATAATCTCGCATTAATGCTAATTACTCACAATCTTGGAGTTGTTGCTGAACTAACAGATAGAGTACACATCTTTTATGGAGGTCGTGTAGCTGAAGTTGCTACAACTTATAATATCTTTACAATGCCAATGCATCCATACACTATTGCTTTACTTGAAAGTATTCCCTCATTAGATGTTGAAAAAGGTAGATTAGCAACAATTCCAGGAAGTGTTCCGCAACTCATTAATCCACCAAAAGGTTGTAGATTCCATCCTCGATGCAAATATGCTAAAGATAAGTGTTCAAAAGATATACCTGTCTTGGAGGAAAAAGAAACTGGTAGATTTGTTGCTTGTCATTTCTGGGAAGAGGTTGAAGTTAGTGAGTTAGCTGAACAAGTTATGGGATCACATAAAAATAAGATCAATCAGAAAGCTTAGTATTTAATTTGTTGATGATTTGTTAAGGTTTCAAGGACTTTACAAATCATTTTTAACTTTTCTTTTTTGTTATATACTCAAAATTCTTTTGTAATTCATTTTTTAAAAAATTAAAAAAAAATGAAAGAAATTGAATTGGTATCGAACCAATTCATTCCTAGATGTAAATATTCAGTTTATTCTCTGAGTCTTGGATCCATAGCATCTCGTAAAGCATCGCCAACAATGTTAAACGCCAGCACCAGGAAGAAAATTCCAAAGCCTGCAACGAATACTTGTTCGGGATTATTCTGCAGATTTAATACTCCATCATTGACAATTCTTCCCCAAGAAACTGTTGAGGGATCACCAAAACCAAGGAAGGTTAAACCAGCTTCTGCAAGAATATTGCCACTCATGTTTAGAGTTGTAATAACAATAATTGGTGCGAGGATATTTGGTAATATGTGCTTAGTAATTATACGCCAGTCACTTGCTCCAAGACAAACTGCTGCTTGAACATATTCCAGAGTCATTACTCGTCTCACTTCCGCTGAAACCAAACGAGCTAACCCAGCCCAACCAAAAAGACCAAGTACTGAGATCATAATTGTTGAGTGGTTTATATTCTGGAGGAATTCTATTCTCCCTGATCTAAGGAAGGATACAGCTACAATAGCTATGAGTAAGAAGGGTACTGCTAAGAACATATCAGTAAGACGCATAATAATTTCTTCTGTCAGTCCTCGATAATAGCCTGCTAATAAGCCAAGTAAAACTCCTATCAAAGTTGATACGAGTGATGCAACGATTCCAACAATTAAGCTAATTTTGGTACCCCATATGACTCTTGCAAGTAAATCTCTTCCAAGGGTATCAGTACCAATTGGGTATTTTAGACTCGGTCGTTCATCCGCACCTCCACCACCATATTTATCAAATAGTGGATCTAAGGAGGTTGGAAAATCAGGAGATATTACAGGAGCAAGTATAGCGATAATTGCTACAACGAGTATAACAAAGAATCCATATATTGCTAATTTGTTCTTCTGAAATCTTCTCCAGACAAGGGTCCAATGTGAGGGTGATTTTTCAACTGGAGCTTCATCGCCGACTCGTATTAATTCAGCTGCTGTTTTTTCTCTTTTAGTATCCTTATCAATTGCTGTAGCCATATTTTTTCCTCCATTTATCAGAGTTCAATCCGTGGATCTACCCAGACATAAGCTATATCCGTCAGCAGGTTCGCAACCAGTATCATTAGCGTAATAATCATACTAATGCCCATGATTAAAGGGTGATCGAGCCTAAATACGTATTCAACAAATTTTTGTCCTAATCCTGGATAGGAGAAGACCGTTTCAGTGATAGGCGCACCAGCAAGAACTCCTCCTATGAATAAACCAATATAGGTTACTACAGGCAGAAGGGCATTTCGTAAACCATGACTAATTAGAACTGCACGTTCGGATAAACCATTTGCTCGAGCTGAAAGGATGTAATCTTGTCTGAGGATTTCCAACATAGAACCTCTTACAAGTCTTGTGAATAGAGCTAAGCTCGCAAAAATAAGAGTAGCTACTGGTAAAATCATGTACCAAATCGTATCTCCCATATACGTGAAGAACGATCCAAGGAAAGTACCCAGATCACCAGACCATAATGCACTCCAATCCGTTGGTAATACATTTGTACTATGAGCCTTTCCTGCGGGGAACCAATCTAATCCTCTTCCTGCAAATATGAAGATCAGCAGGTTACCGAATACAAAAATAGGCATTGATAATCCTAATAATGCTAAAGCGCTTACACCTGAATCCACCCAACTATTTTGGAATCTTGCTGCAAGAACTCCTAAAATTATTGAAATTACTAGAGAGATAAGAAATTGTGTTGATTGAAGTTTTAGAGTTTCTGTTAAGTATTTACCAACTTCTACTAAAACAGGTTCTCTACTAAAGAAAGTTAAACCAAGATCAAATCTAACAAATCCCCCCAACCAAATTAGATATTGTTGCGTTGGTGGTTGCGACAATCCCAAAGCATCTCGTAACCGATCAATATCTTCAGGTCTGATATGGGGATTTTGTTGTACAAGATAAGCAAGAGGATCACCAATCATATACATTAAAGCGAAAGTAATAATTGAAATCCCAATAAATAATGGGATAATTGTGAGAATTCTTCTAACACTGTAAACAAGGACTCTATTACCGGCCACTCCTCTAAACCATTGACCAATATTAGTGCCAACTTTGGTAACTCTTTCTGGGGAAATTTCTTCTATATCTACAACCTGTGCATCAGACATTCTTTTTTTCAACTCCAAATTCAGAACTTGGATTCTGTTCTTGAATTACCTTGAGCATACTATCGTATTAGATACATATCAAAGTTTTCATAAATCTACTAAACAATAGTATTTATACATTACTTCTAGTTGAAAAACAGTATTTTAAATTTTTCCAACGAATAAAAAGAAGGGAAATTGACAATTATGTAATAACCATGCCACAGTTTTTACACACTTGTGACCCTTTGTCAACTAATTCTCCACAGACTGAGCAAGTAAGTACTTTCTCTACTTCATACAGCTCATCTTCAGGAATACTTAGGAGGATTTGTTGTCCTTGGAGTCTAGCTCTAAAACTTCTTGGATTACCTAGAAGCTTCATTATGTCTTCGGGCAGAGAAATTCTATTCTGGTTATCTACAGCTAATCGTCTTGTTTCAGCGAGGTCCCGGAGACGAATACTACTCCCATGTGTTGCAAGGATAACCCCATCCTTGATTTCGATAATCCTTTCAGCACGGGAAGCAACCTGTTGTGCATGAGTAGCAATTAGTAATGCAACTCCTAATTCACGATTAATATCATCTAAGACATCTAGAATTTGCTCACCAGTTAAGGGATCCAGGGAAGCGGTAACTTCATCAGCAATAATTAGTTGGGGATTAGTAACTAGTGCAGCTGCAAGTGCAACACGTTGACGTTCTCCACCTGACAACATGTTAGGTTTATGTTTAACTCTGTCACCTAGACCAACTAGATCAATAAGCATGGAAGTTCTTTCATCGATTTCCTCTTTTTCCATTCCAGCAAGATGACCGCCAAGTTTCACATTTTGACTAACATTAAGATGAGAAATTAACTTTGTTTCTTGAAAAACAAGTCCTGCAAATCTTCTGCGTTCGCGAACTATTTGTTCACCTGATAATCTTGAGATATCTCTAGAAATACCAGACCAAAAGATTTTACCAGAAGTCGGTGGTAATAGTCCAGCAGAAATATTTACTAGTGTAGTTTTTCCTGCACCTGAAGGACCAATTAATGCTACTTTCTCTCCAGGATAAACTGTTAAAGAAACACCTCTTAAAGCCGCAGTCTCTGTTTTCTCACTTTGATAAATTTTGTATACTTCTTCAATATTGAGAATGGGCATTTGAAATGATGGATCGGTTGTCATCTTAATCCCAATTTTAATATTATGAACTATTATTTTACTTTTCACGTTTCATTGAAATTTAGTTCTATAGAAAACTGATATGATGAAGATTTTTAAATCATTCATTTAGATTGATTTGCAGATAATTTGTTGAGAAAATGGAAAATCTCTCTTATTTGATGAGAATAAACTCACTATTCAGCATTTATAAAGCTCGTTAAATTTCGAGTTAAGAGAAAATGTTAAAAGTATTAAAACATAAATCGAATCTATGAGCACTATAAATGAGAAAATTGAAAAAGAATCAGCAGAACCTGCTGAGAGCCGGATTGCCTCTACTTGGAAAGAAGCTAGTAAATTTCCAACAAAGCGTTTATTAGATTATATTGGGCCGACAGGTCTCTGGATTCTAAGCTTTTATTTGGCATCAATCTTTATGATGATTGTACTTAATATAGCTAGACTCGGTTTTACAGGTGAAGCTATTTTTAGTGCACCATCTTATTTTACCCAATTATTCATTAGCTACGGATTAAATTCCGGAAAAATCGCTGTTCCACCTCCAGACACTTTATTGGAACTTCCAGCTTACCTAGATGTGGATTATGGTTTGCAAAAAATCGATTTCGCTAATGCTTTAACTTCTGGCGCATGGCTTTTCGCTCCACTTGTGATTTATGTCCTTGGATTGCTTTTAGCCATTTTACCAGGATCAGGTTTTCCCCAACCAATTGGTGATTTTGATTACTTAACAAATTTCCAATATTTCCATAACTTCGTGCCATTCTTAGGTTTTACTGTAAATCCAGAAACAAATATTATGACTACTACTGGTGCTTTCTATTTCCTAATTGCTTGGTTACCAATAATACTTGCATGTCTCATTGGTGCTTTTGTAACTAAGCGAATCTTCAAGGAAAAGAAGAACAGAAGTATAAGCGTATTGAAATTGATGATTTTAAACCTCGTAACAGGTTTCATTGTTGGTATGCAGATGGGAGCAATAACTGGAGAGGTAAACTTCAGAATTATTGGTGCTCTTAAAACCATCTTTACAAGCTCATATGACAATACTGGATATTTCTTCTCAGGTCAATATCATCCAAACACCATTATAATTGTTTCATGGTTCGTGAATTTCATACCAATGATTATGGCAGCAATCTGGTATCTAATCTATGACCCTTTAGAAGACTACATAGTAAAAACAGCAAAAAATACTGGAGCTTTTACAGCCAAAAAATTCAAAAAAAGATTCAAAAAGAATAATAATTCTACTGAATAATAGATTTGCATTCAATAGTGCTCATTTTGTAATGCAAAACTATTTTCTTTCTATTTCTAGAAAAAAGTAAAACTTAGAGTAAAAATTACTCTAGCTTTACAGGTATCGAGAAATTTGGAAATTTTTTTAGTATCTTTTTGCTAAAACTGAAATAAATCCGAAAGAAGAACAATATAGGCATTTCTTCTTCTTCTTATGTTTTAACTGATAGTCATAGCCAAGTATTGTAAACTTTGTCTGTTGCTCGATTGCTTCTGCACAGGATTCCGAACCGCACCAGCTTATAAGATACATATTATTTTGAATTAGTTTTGTATCTTCAAGAAGTAATTCTAAGTTTTCCTTATCTGAAAAATCTATAATACTTTCTTGATAAGTTAATAGTGCTTTCTTTCTCATTGAATCATCCATAGTTTTTTGGGTCTTCAAAATTTGGGCTTGTATACTTTGCGATTGCCAATTCAATGTTTCTTTTTGTAAAGTATCTCGACGCGTAATTGTTAATTTATTATTAGCAAATTCTTTTTGACCAATTTCTATACGTAAAGGAATTCCCAATCTTTCAGATTGATAGAATTTCATCCCTGGAGTGGTTAGTTCATTATCATCTATTTCAACCTTAAATCCAAAAGAAATCAATTGTTTCTTAATTTCATTTGAATACTGCATTATTGTTGATTTGTTTTTTCGGTTGAAGATAGGGATAATAATCATATCTATGGGAGAAATGTCGGGCAATAAGACAAGTCCTTTGTTGTCACCGTAATATGCTATTATTGTAGCCAAAATCCTATCAATTGAAGGTCCATAGCATAAGAGGTGAGTGAACTGTTTCTTTTTGTGATGATCGAGATATTCTATGTTGAAAATCTTGCTAAATGTAGTTCCTAGGTATGCAGTAGTAAATAGCTCCATTGATTTACTTCCTGGGAGTATTACGTAACCATCTATGGTTTTTGTTGAACCTACAAATCGATCCCATTTAGGAACTTCAATCAGTTTAACAGGAATGCCAAGTTTTTCGAACAAGATTGAGTATGTTTTCCCAATTGTTTCAAGAAAGGCTAATGCTTCTTTTTTCGATTGAAAAGCTGAATGACCTTCTATAAATCCAATTGTTTCTCTGTTCCTAATTAATGGACGAGTATCATTAGTTTCGCAACGAAAGATGCTGACATTTTGAAACACTTTCAAAGGCATATCACGCCAACTGCGAATCCAACGAGCAAACATTGGATAGATTATGAGCTCAGAGGTAGGACGTAATGCTAATCTTTCACCTTTTGCTAATTTTTTGCTTCCTTCACGATCAACCCAAAATACCTCATTCTCAAAGTTACGTATGAAATCAGTTTCCTTAAGAAAGGTTGATTCTTTTATCAAAGTAGGAAATTGCATTTGGTTATGACCGGATTGAATATAAGCTTCTTGAGCAAAAGCATAAATCTTTTTGAAAAGCTTATAGCCCCAATCAAGCCATACATAGCTACCTTTTACACTATAATTAGTGTCCACAATTCTTGCTTCTTGAAGTATCCAAAGGAACCACAGCCAGAAATCAATGTTCTTATCAATGGTCACTTTTTGATCTTCAGTTTTATTTTTTACTTGCTGTTCATTCTGGAACATATTCACCTATTTTCAAAGTTATTTCTTCCTCCGTTTTGTTTTGAAGAAATTTCGGTCTTTGTTTAGAAGACAAGTGAGTTCAACAGACCTACAACTAACCAAAGAAAAAATACCGGATTGGTTAGTTCGGAAAGTGATATCCTGTCATTTAAAAGACCTAATGAAATTCATAACTCATTTTTTAAAAATCTTTGTGTATCAAGGAGAAAAAATCATAAAGAAATAATATTAACATAATAGAGATTGTAATGACTCGACCTCGCTGGTTTATTGAATTACTGAAGAAGTCTTTTGCTAGTAGATTCCTACTCGCGAAACTTACTCGAGTTCCTGGGTTTAAACAGATTATCGATTCTTTACTCTTCAAAGATGATATGATTTTTTATCTCCCAAACAAAGAAGCTATTGAAACATCAGCTACTAAGAGTATCCAAATTGGTAAAACAATTCCACAACAAGAGGATATTATTATTCCTACTCAGATTATTGATAAATTCATTGAGGAAGCTGAACATCTTTTTATTATGAATTTCTGCTTGTGTCGAGAATCAACTCAGTGTGAAGACTACTCGAGTAAACTTGGCTGTTTATTTATGGGTGATGCAGTGTTACAAATTGACCCATCATATGGAAAACTAGCTTCTAAGAATGAGGCCAAGGAACACATAAAACGTTGTCTAGAAGCAGGATTGATACAACTAATTGGGAGAAATAAATTGGATAAGCAATGGCTAGATGTGAAACCAGGCCACAAATTATTAACCGTTTGTAATTGCTGCGAATGCTGTTGCTTATGGAAAATGCTTCCAGATTTAGATATTAAGATAAGTCGTAATTTCACAAAAATGCCTGGTTTAAATGTAAAGATAGACGACAAATGTATTGGGTGCGAAGATTGTACACAAGGCATTTGTTTCGTAAACGCTATCGAATTACATGGAGGGAAAGCAGAAATCAATGAAGATATTTGCCGAGCTTGTGGACGATGCATTAGCATTTGTAAACAAGAAGCAATACAGATGATAATTCAAGACACAGATTTTATCAATGAATCTATCAGAAGAATCTCATCTGCAGTGGATGTGAATTGAAGTAATTTCTTAGAAATCTTTTTTTGCTAACTGGAATATAACAATCTAAATAGAATCTAAGGTGAAATGATTTGGTTTTAGTAAAGATTTCTGAAAAAATGCAAGTAAAAAGGATTGAAAAAATAAGATCGGTTTTACAAGCAAAGAATTTGAAGGGAATGATTTTCTTTAATACAAGAAGTATATTTTACTTAACAGGATTTCATCATATCCCAACTGAAAGACCCATTGCGTTGGTTTTACCAACAGATGGTGATTTGGGATTATTTGTGCCTGAATTAGAAGTTAACCAAGTAAAAGATACAGTACCATTAGTTCCTGATGTTTTTAGCTATTTTGAATACCCAGATGAAATACATCCGATGAAACATTTTGCTAAAGGATTAATGGAACGTGGATTAGGAGATAAAGAAATAGCAGCAGATTCTCCTGGAGCTCCAAGTTATTGGGGCTATTTGGGGGCAAAATTAGCAGAGATTGTTCCAAAAGCGAAAATTACAATTCTAAATGAATTGATAATGGATATGCGAGTCATCAAGGATGAAGAAGAAATAGCTCTAATAAAAGAAAGCTGTAAGTGGGGTAATCTTGCTCATCAATTATTACAAGAGTACACCTATGTTGGTGCTTCTGAAATCGAAGTTGTTAATGGAGTTAATGCTGAAGCATCCAGAGTGATGATGAAAACTTTGGGGCCATCCTTCAAACCTTTAAGTGGGGCAATATGTGCTTCTGCTGGTTATAGAGGACAAATCGGGGCTGGATCAGCAATTCCTCATGCAACTACTGGAAATAATTACTTCAAAGCAGGTGATACATTAGTCACAGGAGCAGGTTCCAATGTTGGAGGATATCGAAGCGAACTCGAACGCACTATGTTCATGGGTGAACCCTCTGAAAAACAGGTGAAATACTTTAACATAATGTATAAAGCTCAAGATGCAGCGTTAAATGCATTTGGTCCGAATGTTAAGAATGCAGATGTTGACAGAGCAGCTCGTAAAGTCTTCAAAGATGAAGGTGTCTGGGATCTTGTAGAACACCATACAGGGCATGCGATTGGTATGGAAGGACATGAACGACCATTTTTAGATATTGGTTCTAAAGTCATCATGAAACCGGGAATGGTCTTTACAGTTGAACCAGGAATCTATATTCATAATTTCGCTGGTTTTAGGCATTCAGATACTGTACTCATTACTGAAGATGGTTCTGAAATGTTGACCTATTACCCTCGAGATCTTGAGTCACTAATTATCGATTTGTGATTTCAGAGAAAACAGAAACCGCCTATTCTTGGCGGTTTTTAGGATTTTTGAGTAATATACAGTCCTCCGATAATTAAAACCCCACCAAGAGCAAAAAACCAATCAGGATATTCTTTCATTGCTAGAGCAAATAAAGTAGCAATTATAGGTATCAAGAATTGAAAGACACTAGCTTTTTGGACAGGTATTCTTCTAATAATCTCAAACCAAAGAGTAAATGCAATTGCGGTTGGCACAACTCCCATGAAAACCAATGTGAAAATATGATAATATTTTGTTGCTGATGTGAAACTTCTATCAACAGCAAGCATTACAATAAGAAGTATTATCGCACTAATACTCAGTGTCCAAGTTGTAGTAGTGATAGGATCTCTTTCTTTTAGAAACTTCTTAAGATAAACAGAATAAGCAGCCCATGCAACTCCAGACATGAATCCTAATAAATTTCCTAGAGAAGTTTCACTGGAAAAAACTGTAGATAGCTCTCTAACATCAACTGCTATGAAAAAAACTCCTACAAAAGAAATTAAAACTCCAATCGCTCCCCACCATTTATGTCGTTCTTTCAAAATTATTATTGATAAAACAAAAGTAAGGACCGGATTCACATTTAAGAGAAAAGAAGAAGCCGAAGCAGTTGTAAATTTGACTGAATACATTTGAAACAACACAAATGAAGCTAAAATAAGGGAAGCAATTATCAGATGAATGTGTTTTTCTTTTAGATCTATTAGAAGTTGTTTTCCTCTTTTTGTTGCAAGACAAACTAGTACTAAGGTTAACGCAGCTGGTAAGTAACGTATTGCACTTATTTGTATTGGAGTTAGTCCACTGTTATTTGTTAGATATTCTCCAATTACATTTGGTGTAGACCATGCAAGAATGACAATAATTAGCATGGTGATAACTTGCCAATTGAATTCTGTACCAGATTTAGAAGTGATTTTTACAGTTTCTTCTGGAAGTCCCTCAGAAGATTGATCTGCAACAATAACAACTGGCAATTCGTCTTTCTCTGACAATGAAAAACTTCCTCAAGAAGAAAACAATAAATTCATTACTTAAAAAGATAGATGATTAATTATCGCTTACATATTTGTAAGAGCAAAAACGGTTGTAAAAAAAATGACATTTATTGATTGTCATGTACACATTTCTGATAAGTATTTTTTCAAACGAATAGATGATCTTTTGCTGGATTGGAATGAATATAACGTGGAAAAAATTGGTGCAGTAGCTACTAATTTAAGAGAATCTCAAAGAAATCTCGAGATAGCAAAGAAATATCCAAGTATAATTCTAGCAGGAATTGGTCGCCACCCGTGGGGAGCACACAAATTCAGTGAACAAGAATTAATGATTTTTCAAGGTGTAGCCAAAAATCCAGAAGTTGCTTTTATTGGAGAAGTAGGATTAGATCATTATCATTTTAAAGAAAAAGAACGGTGGGAACAACAAAATCAGGTCTTTGAGCAATTTATCGAAATTGCAAATAATAGCAAGAAATCATTAATGTTGCATTTAACAGGTGCAGAAGAGGAAATTTTTGAGATATTGTCAAGCTCAAAATTGAATGTCAATTTTTGCTGTCATTGGTATTCCGGATCGGAAAAGACACTAAAGAAGCTAGTAGATTTAGGAGGATATTTTTCTATTAATCCTAATTTTAAACGTAGCAGAAAACATCGAAGAGTTTTAGATTTAGTTGATCAACATAAACTTCTTACAGAATCAGATGGTCCAGTAAAATTCCAAGGTGAACAAGGAACTCCTAAACTTATGCCTCTTCTATGTAAAGAAATTGCAAAAGAATTAATGATTCAACCAGATAATTTTGCTGAAATTGTAAAAGAAAATTACGAAAATTATTTGAGGAATTAGTACCGAATTGTTCTTGCCTTCAACAAAACGCTTTTCTATTTAAAACAAGCTTTTGGATTATATCTGACAGACAAAATTCCTTTTGTGTTTCGCTTCTCGTATGCAACGCACATCAGAAACTATTACATAGGTGATATCTTTAGTGAAGAAAATTAGATATGTTAAAGCTTGTCCTTTTCTTAGAGACCTAGGTGATAGTTTTCTTTGTGTAAATAATGATAAAGTTTTGGAAGTTGTGATTGATCCACTTGTTCACATCGATTGGAGTGAAGAGTTACCACCAGTAGCATCAGAAGTTCCGGGTATTACAACATGTCTTTTTACTCTTGAGATAGATAGAGATTCTAGACTTTATTGTACAAGTCGTAAGATGCATCTGAGAATGGATAACAAAGATATCATGTGGGAGGATATCAGAGATTCAGTTTACCTTCTTGATTTAAATACAAGTGAATTTCAAAGTGCGGAAATTGATTTCTGTTCCACATGTTTATTTAAGGTGCTTATTGCATCAAGTCCTGCTTTTCAATCAAGATTAACTATAGATGAAAAAATCCGTTTAGGATGTAGCTACATTCTGAATAAAGCAAATGAAATCTACAGTTCGCTCATAAAACTCGCACAATCAATGGCTGATGATGAGAAGTCAAAAAAAGAAACTTCTAAACTGGACAAGTCAAAAGGGATTATCTTCAAACAA
>JABLTI010000200.1 GCA_013166835.1 Promethearchaeati archaeon
GAGCTTGGAGTAGTAATTGAACCAATACGTTTCATTTCCTTGAAGAGATTTATCGCAACAGTAAGAGGTTCATCAAGCAATTCTTCTATCTTCATTGCAGTCTCAAGGGTAACATCGACTGTGCCACGCTCATATTCATAGACCGCTCTCTTAGAAACACCAACCTCTCGAGCAAAATCACCTAAACTAAAGCTTTTCTCCAAACGCTTTTCTTTCAAGAGAGCTCCATCAAATTTGACTTTAAACCCACCTCGATAAGCATAGATTAACGGTGGTAAACGTTTAAGGAGCAAGTTTCGAAAGGTTTCTTTGGAAACAGCCGGAATCTCATATCGAGTATACACAACTCCATCCTCAATTTCTGCATTACTTCGAATGCATTGGCCTACAATTAGTGGAAAACCATCCAACATGTAAGATAGTTTTTGGAGTTCGTATGCTTGACCCTCCTTAAAACTATCAATATTCATAATCAATTTGATGAGGAGGAGAACAGTTTGTTTCTTAGCAACAAGATCGAAACAGCCACCACTACCAAGTAAGGGAGTAGATATATCAAATTGTGATTGCTCCAAGATTTGAGCAACATCTTGATAAAATTGCTGTTGGTGTTTGTCTGTGATCAAAAGATTCACCACACCCTTTGGGGATTAAGAGATTGTTGTATTATAATAGATAAACTAACTCAAAAACTAATTGATAAATATAAGAGTTTTAGCATTTATTTGCGACAAAAAACCACGAAAGAAGAATTAATCTTTGTGCGTTTGGATCAGTAGTTTTAACGGTTTTGCCAATCGTTCATCCATAACAAACAATTTGCTACCTGATTTCAGAGTTTTCTTACTGATCACAATTTCTTTATCGAGGATAACTCCTTTCAACATTAGTTTCGGATCTGCTAATCCAAAAGCAAAAGCAACTCGAGTTGCTAATTCACCAATGGTTTCACCATCTTCAACAGTTAGGGTTGCCTCATCTAAAGCATAGAAACCACCACAAACTGGACAATTGAATTTTCTCTCAAGATGCAAAACAGTTGTAGTGTTGCTTTTACCATCATAGAAGAGATAATTGTCTAAGGGTTCTCCAAGACCTATGATGTGTTTCATTGCTTCTTGACTGATGATCCCACCAATAATCATAGACATAGTTGCAACAGCAGGCATAGGGGCTTCTGGTTTCTTCGGTTGATCTTTTCGTTTCTCACCTAACGGACTACAAGCTTGACTTAATTTCTCCTGAGATATCAATGGTTGGCATTCAAAACAAGGAGTATCATAGGGAATGATTCTTTGAACATGACCCATTAATCCGTACATGCCACCAGAAATCAAAGGTTTCTTCAAATGCACGATAAGAGAATTCAACCAACGTCGAGCATCAAAAGAATCAAGACCGGCAACAATAACATCTGCTTTTTCATAATGCTTTCGTTTAATGGTTTCTAATTTCTCAGGAAGAGAAACAATGTCTATATCGGGATTGAGTCTGCGAAGTCTTCGAGCAGCAACTTCAGATTTATACTTCCGAACATCTCTTTTACGAAAGAGAAGTTGACGATTAAGATTAGAAGTTTCAATAGTATCCATATCAACAAGAATGAGTTGTCCCACACCACTTAATGTCATATTAGTAGCAATAAATGAACCAAGTGCACCAACTCCTGCAACTAAAACAGTGGCTTTACTGACCTTTTCTTGGTCCCAGCCTTCAATGCGCATTTGTCGGTCGTATCTAGACATTGCTCTCTTCTCTCTATTTGATGCTATCTTAGCAACTGTTTACTAATTTTTGTCTGTTTAAAGTTTTCTATTTCAGATAACGAGAAATATAATTCAAAATCATGTAAACCAATAAGGTTTATATTAAAGCTTTTTCAAAGTAGAAATATCAAATAATTCATCTGTGATGGTTTTGTTTGAATCAATGAAGAGAGCAATTGATTCCAATGCGATGAAAAAAGAACTCAGATATTTGTTGTGAATTATGTTAGATTAATGAGGGATTAAAAATTATGAAAACAATAGAAATTAAAGGGTCTCCTTTTGAAATGGGTGTAGAGTATGGAAAGCAGTGTAAAAAAGAAATAAAAAGCCTACTAAAATTTATTTATTTGTTAATCACAAGAGCATCAATGCCGGATTTTAAAACTGGGAGAATGAGAATTTATTACATTATTCCTACATTTTTCACCACTAAAAAGAAAAAAAGGAATTTATATTCAACCATTAAAAAACATGAAGATTGGATAAAGAGCTATTTTCCTGATTCAATAGAATTTATGAAAGGAATTTCTGAAGGAGCAAGAGTGAATTATGAAGATATATTATATTTGAACATTCTAACAGAACTCTCTTACGCATTATATCACTGTTCAAGCTGGTCTGCTGTTGGAAATGTAACAGAAACTGGAGAACCATTTCTAGGAATGAATTCAGATGAAGAAAAGATCATGTCAAGATATGAGATTATCCTTCATATTGAACCAAAAAACGGAAACAAAATCATAGGAACCGTTATTGCAGGTACTATACTCTTTGGTGCAGCTATGAATGACAAAGGATTAGCAGCAGCGTTTCCAATATTATTATGGGTGAAAAGTGGAGGAGATTATTTTGAACACATGCCAGTGATAGCTTTGTATAGAATATTATTCGAATGTGGTAATATAGACGAAGCTTTAGAGCTGTATAAAACATTACCAAATCCTGCAGCTTCAGTTTCCATGCATCTTGCAGATAAGAAAAAGATTGCAAGAATAGAGTTCACAAAAAAAGAATCTCATATTGAAATAAGCGAAAATGGAACTTTTTATAATTGCAATATGGCGATGTCTGAAAAAATTAAGAAATACGATAAAATTTATTCGTTAAAGGAGAAAGCGACTAATAATGCTTTTCCGAGAACAAAACGAATGAATGAACTACTGAAGAAATTCTCTGGCAGCATTAATGAAGATGTTATGAAGAAAATAGCAAGTGATCATGGAGATGAAGACACAAGAAATAAAAGTATATGTCAGCATCATAAAATATTTTCTGGTGGTATAGTAACTTTAACCTCTTTTATTGCAAAACCTAAGGAATTGAAAATGTGGATAAGTGATGGAACTCCTTGTAATCATGAGTATAAAGAGTTCGAGTTTTAAAAAACAAATGAAAATTTTTCCCTAAAAATTTGATGAAAAAGATAATAGAGCTAACTTGATCGTATCCTAACATACTCTCTACCCTCTATCCTTGAATAATTCTAATGTTGATTTTACAATAAATACAATTAACTTTTTCAATATAACATATGTATGATAAAGAAATTCTTAGGGTTGTTTCCCTTTGCAATGATTTTTATACTTAATGTGTTTGAAGTATCACAGCATTACCAAAAATGGTAACTAAAATTACATGTAATTTTATGTAAATTATAACTTTAGGTGAAAAAAACGTGCCAGAAGTTTACGAATGGATGGGCGCCAGGCCCGGAGACATTGTCTACAGACACCCTGATGACCGAATTGGTTGGGGTTCTCAGATTATTGTCAAACAAAATCAAGCAGCCATCC
>JABLTI010000015.1 GCA_013166835.1 Promethearchaeati archaeon
CAAATAATCCTCGAGAGCATGCTCTGCCATTTGTTCAGGAGTTAATGGATCATAAGTATATTTTCCTGGGAAAATTTGATCTGTGTTAATGTTCTGTTCTGGGAAAATCCACATTTTACCTTTAAATTTCATGAGTAAACCTCCTTAGGTGGTTCCACGATTTTACCTTCAATGACTGAAGCTGCAACAGTAGCTGGACTACTTAGATAGATGCTTGTATCTTCTTTGCATCCCATTCGTCCTTTGAAGTTTCTATTTGCTGATGAGATAGCTGTTTCTCCAGGGGCAAGACACCCGCCATAAGCTCCTAAACAAGGTCCGCAACCCGGAATTGCTAATTCTCCGCCTGCTTCTATTAGGGTTTGAATTATGCCTTTACTCATTCCCTCAAGCAAAATTGTTTGTGAAGCAGGATAAATGAGAAGTCTAACATTTTTCTTGATCTTTTTCCCTTTCAAGATTTTAGCTGCTGCTTCTAAATCATCAATTCGTCCATTTGTGCAAGTTCCTAATAATCCGACATCTACCTCAATCTCTGGAAGTTCGGATATAGGAGATACATTATCTACATTATGTGGTTCTGAAACTACTGGAACGATTTGATCTAAATCATAATCTTTCTCGAGTATATAAGGAGCATCTTTATCTGGTTGAATTTTCTTATAAGCATCTATTGCTCTATTTCTCAAATAATTATCAGTAACTTCATCAGCTGGGAACATTCCAGCCTTCCCATCCATTTCAGCCACCATATTGCAAAGAGTAAGTCGCTCACTTATACTGAAATCTTTAGCTGCTTCTCCATGGAATTCCACTGCTTTGTAACTTGCACCGTCGGATCTCATATCACCAATTATATGTAAAATTACATCTTTAGCGAATACGTTTTTCTTCAGTTTCCCTTCAAGATTGAGTTTAATAGATTCCGGTATCTTTAACCATGTTTGACCAATAGCCCAAATACTGGCTGCTTCTGTTCTTCCTATTGGTATACCAGCTGCTCCAAGAGCTCCATGAGAAGTAGTATGAGAATCAGAACCAAGAATAATAACTCCCGGAATCACATGCCCCTCTTGTGGCAATACTTGATGGCAAATGCCAATACCGCAGTCATAAAAATGCTTGATTTTTTGCTCTTCAACAAATCCTCTGATTGCTTTATGATTTGCTGCTTTTTTCTCATCTGGTGGAGGAACTGCATGATCTAAAGCTATGAAGATTTTTTCTGGATTCCAAACTTTTTTAGCTCCCATTGAATAGAATTTCTTCATTATAGCTGCAGAATTATCATGCGTTAAAATTCTATGTGGTTCAACAAAGACTATTGAACCTTCTTCTGGTTCCTCTATTCCTGTTACGTTGCTAATTATTTTTTGAAATAGTGTTTGACCCATCGTATACCAACCACTGAACCAAAGATTGAAAACATCTTTGCTTGTTTGTCGTTGATAAATGTATTGTTGAGCTTTGCCTTTTCATTTTTCCCTAAATAATTTTTTAATTTCCATATACATAGTCTTAAATATGTCGGCGTATGTATAATAAATGTAATTGTATGTATTTAGTCAGCTGTGCATTTGACTAAAAACAAACAAAGAGGTGAAAAAAAGTGAAAAATACTGTCAATGCATCTAATCTGGAAGCTGTAAAATCTTTAACTGAAATGGAATTAAATCTTCAATATGCAATAGATGATTTGATTGATGAAGCAGAAGATCAATCAAAGATTGTCACTCAACATGTCTCCATGATAATTACTCAATTGGCTATGGTTGCTGCTTCACTTAGAGTCAAGAAGCAACAAAAAATCAAGAAAATAAATAGTCCAATTTAAGTTTAGAAAATATTGAACGAGAAATTCCCATTTTTTTCTTCTAATTTTCTTTCATTATTTATCACGAGGTGAGATGAAAGTCTTTCCACCTATAAAAACGATTTGGGCAGCAATTTCTTGTTTGTTAATTAATTCATAGATAATTTGAATGGTTCTATTATCATCATCATTGAAAAACGAGCTTAAAATGTCTATGGGAAGAATTGACACCTGAGCTAGAACATCATTAATTTGTAGTTTAATCATCTTTTGGATTATCTGATTGGAAAATTGATAGCCTAATTTAGGATCCACAATATCAGATATTTCTTTTATGTTTCCACTATTAAATTGCTTGAGTATTTTTGCTATTGATTCAATGAATGGTTTCTCAAAGGTATTCTCTAGCTGCGGGGAATCTAAAAACGCTTTCCATTCTGATTGCTTAAATGCTGTAAGCAAAGAATAAGAAATTATTATGGCATTATAATTTTTCAAAAATTGAGCAAATTCTTGAGCATCTTCTTTCTTCTTAATTATACTCTTCAAATAATAATAGATTAAAATATCTTGTACGTGGAAATTGTTTACGAAAATTTTCAAGTTAAGATTATGTATTCTATTCCTTGTGATATTTTTACAGATTTTGCGTTTAATTATTAGTTTGTCAAAAAAGCTTTGGAAGTTTACTTGTAATATGTTACTATTTGCATTTGTTGCTGTTCTTGTCAAGTAGCTTGTGATCAATTGTTCTACATCTTTACTAGGCTCATTATACAATGATTCTAAACCTTCCCGAAAGTAAGGAACTAATAATAGATGGCTACTTTCTGAGAGATAATTAAGAATTGTTGCTGTTATATTTCTTATAATCAGATCTGCTTCAGCCATATTAGCTACAAGTAATTGTACAGCTTTTTTCGCAAAACTCTTGTTTACCGTTAACGTTTTCACAAATTCTACAATACGAACATTTCGAATTTGTGTATCCGTTTCTTCAAGAATAGATTGAAAGGAATCATTAAATTGCTCTATATGTTGACTTTTTGCTTTTTTCCCAGATTTTGTTGAGGTTTTCTTACTAGCTTTCTTAATTACTTCTTGTTTCTCAGTAATAGTTACTTGCTCAACAGGAACTGCTTCTATTATCTCTCCATGCTTTCCAATTTCGGAACTATCCGTAATTTCATCCGGTATTTCAAAAGTAACTATATCTTCTATAGCTATTGGTTGAATTTCAAACAATTTTTTTAATAAAATTACTTCTCCAATGTTTTTGATCAATTGTATTGGTATAGTTTCCTTAACAACAAAATCACTATCAAGTTTTGTTTTGATAGCAATTTTCATTCGCAGTTTCTTTTTATCATCCTCAAAAACACCTACACATTTTGCTAGTATGTGGCCATTTGGATCCACAATAGATTTTCCAATGAGATTCTCTTCAGAAATTTCCTCATCTTTTGGTGTTTTTGAACGAATCATTCACATTCACATTTTAATGAATCTTTTTTCAATGAGTGACTAAAGAATTTCAAACAAAGATGCATCTTATAAAATCTATAATTGCTATAAAATCCTTTATTCCCAACTTTAAATTTGGGAAATTATGATTATTTAATGTATTGACTCGAGATAATTTACTAGAATAATGGAGATTCCCTCTAAAATTTATATACTGAAATCGTAACATATGTTTAGAATGTTAGAACTGTCTCCTTATCTAATTGTTGCTGTTTTCAACCAGATAAAAAATAATAGAGGTATTTCTGAAAGTGAAATAATTACACATTTGCTGAAAAAGACAGGTTTGGAATCTGAGAGAATTAAGGAGTCAATAATCAAGTCCATTAAATTTTTACTGGAATCAAAACTTATTTCTGTATTACCAGGAGAAAAAAAGAAATACAAAAAAGTGGATCGTGCAAAATTATCCATTTCCGATTCTATAACAAATGGGTTCACAAGAAAAGCAAAGGAAATTGCTAGAAGAACTGTCTCTTCAGTTCCTGGCGATAAGATCCGAGCAGCTTTACTTGGAAAGAAAGTATCGGATTGCATTTTAGCTGATAATCCTTTTGCAATAAAATGCTACTCACCAATAGGTTCCATTGAATACCAATTCGAGTTAAGAGATTTGGATTCTGAAAAAGAAATTACTGAACTTATTAAAAAACTGGATAAACTACCAAATTTCCAAATTATATACGATTCACCTATCATAGAAAACCTTGATTTGAAATTTACTTTTCCAAAGGATAAACTTATTTCTGCTTCTGATGCAAGTCGATATACTGTCCCTGTAAAGAGTCCAATAGCAACAAATGATCTTTCTCGTAGTCGGCAATTAATATTCACTGTAGCATCAGCAAGTCGTTGGGTAGGAAAATTTTCGTCAGAGGGTCCGGAAGGCGAATTCATCAGTATTCCTGATTTGGTAGATATTGATGACAGTTTTGGATATGGTGCTGTAGAAGAAATCACTACTTTACAACAACAAGATTTTGTTGCTGATCAGAATTTTGCTCAATCATATTTCCAAATGGAACGAATGCATAATGAAATAGATTTGTTAGGTTTCGATGAACAACCAACCCATTATCATATACGCGATGGTCCAATTGTACCTCATAGTTATCGTGATCCAAAATTCTATGAAGCCTTAAGCCAGTCCAAGCGATTAGTAGATATTGCCTTACATAGAAATATTCTGTATTTTGGTTTTGTAAAATATTCAGCAGATAAAGCCCTAACATCTTTCATAAATAGTGTAATTTTTAGCAATATTCTCAAAGGATCAGTTCCAGAGAATTTCTGGAGTGATTTTGGATTATTAAGTCAAATTCTGGAAGACAAAGATGTAACTGTACCAATTATTAGACTTGATAGAGGATTCGATGATCAACAAAGAAAGTGTTTAGTTCCCTACATGAGCTTCTATTTAAAAATATTTGATTGGGTGTCGCGAATTGATATTCCTTGGATGATTTGCAAAACAGATCCGATTGGCTATAGAAACCGTGTTGCACAACTTGTATACTCTTTATCATCAATTGAGTATTCCAAACCAGGAACCCCTCAAATTGTTCCTTTTCCGATAGCTATGGTAGATGAAATGGCAAGAATTGTGGCTCGGAATTTTATAGATATATCAATAAAACAATTCTATGAGGAGCTAGGTCATCTAATAGATGATTCCAAATGATTATTCATTTAATAAAATTCGGTTGTTTTAAGTAGCAGTAAAAATCCACGCAATCCCAAGAAGTAGGAACAAAATAGCTGGAATAACAATTGAGGTGATAATCATAAAGTCTCTTTTATCGCGTTTCTCTTTGAACTCTTGATAAGCATCATAATCAAGATAGAATTTATCCTCACTAGTGTCAATTTGGAGAATTATGTCGTTTTGGATTAAATGCTCAAATCTGCTTTCATAAAGATTTAAATCTAATCCTAAATGACCAAACTCTATTGATGTATCATTTGTCAATGCATCCATCATTACAAATTGTTCAATAATGTGTCTTGTTTTTGGTTTGATCTTTGTTTTGGAAAATTCCTCATCCAAAGAATCGGTGTCGTCAGTCATGGAACCGTTCACCACTCATAAACAATTACTTAGTAAAGCATTTGATCATTTCTTGATAAATCTCTGGATGCTCTCCAATATATGCAAGCCAACAAACAGTATCTAAAATATATTTTGTTGCACGAACATCGAAAGTTGCTACAAGATCTAGGATTTCAGGATTACTAATATTATTGATTTTTTCTATATCAATACGCTTCTTTTGTGTTGTTTCATCATAGAATTTTCTAAAGCAAGCTTCGTCAAATTTTTTGAAACTTAATAATTGACAAGTGATACGTCCAACTACTGTGAAATAGTCATCTACCTTATCTTCCTCTTCATCACCAGATAAATCTAAAGCAATATAGAATACCTTTGCTGTTCGTGAATAGAGTGTCAAAGTTTTAATGTGACTTTCAGAGTAAGTGATTATTCTTTTCCCAGCTTCCATTACTAAATGAGCTTTTTTCAATCGATTTAGGTAACCATAAATGGTTTTATCCGATTTCTGAGCATTAACTGTTTTGAATGCTTCTTTGATATCTTCAAAAGTCAATGGACCATTTAAGAGAAAGTTTAGAAGTAATTCACAATTTTTATCATCTTGTAAGCATTTAACACTATCAAGATCATAGATAGTTTTCACAAGTTTTTCTTTATTTATGATGACATCTTGCGTTTCCATTTTGACACCGTGTAATATTTAGAATACTGTCTTATATTTTTTTCATATAAACTAGAATATACTGTAGTTTTTTTCAGAACGAATCTTGAAAAAAATAGACTGTTGTCCAATTACAAAGACTTGTTCTATTGATAGATTGTTATCTAAAGCATTTACTCAATTCTTTGAAAAATTCAGGATGCTCTTCAAATAATAGGATCCATCCAGTAAAATCCAGAACAGGATACAATTCGTGGATTTCAAAATCTTGAATTAAACTAAGAATTTTATCACTATTTACATTTTCAAAAAATTCTTTCATTATTTGATTCCTTTGCTTATAGATGACATCCATTTTACCTTTCAAGCAATCTAAATCTGCGGAATCTCTATGACCCAATCTTTCCTTCAAAATTTCATTTACAAGTTCAAGAGATCTTCTTTCAATCTTGTCTTGTTGTTCATAGAATTTTATAGGAGCGAAAATAATCTTGGATACTCGAGCAAATAGTGTTTGAGTTTTAATTTGGTTAGCTTGATCAGAAAAGATCCTTTTACCCGCTTCAATTACTAAACCTGCTTTTTTGAGCTTGCCTAAATAACGATAAATGCTTTTATCGGATTTCTCATTGCCTGATTTTTCAAATGCAATCTCTAGCTCTTCTACAGTTAATGGTCCCTTAAACAAGAAATGTAATACTTGTCTGTGGTTTGTTTCAGATAAAAGCTCTTCAATCTCATCCCCAGTGAAAACTTGCACTACTTTTTGTTGATTAGTTATTATGTCTCTAAAAGTCATCTCTTTCCAACCATTAACTTTAGTTTTAACTTTTCACATCTTCTAATTTATTTCATATATATAGTAAATTATTAGTCTAACTTTAACAAACAAATATCTTATTGATGCTTGAAAATCATTTTTTCCAAGTTAATCAACTTAATCCGCTAGATTTGTCTGTTTTCTTGGTCTGAAATTTTTTCTTTGCTATAATATAAGGAAATCTAAGATTTATAAGAATATTTATAACCATAAATATAGACTATACTCTCAAGGATTTGAGAATGGTGTTCACTTCATTCTCAAAAACGATCACCCTTTCCTCAAGAGGTTCGTTGAATAAGGTATGAATCACCAGGGAACCAATAACCGAAAAAGTAATGCTTAATCACCAACAATTCGGTTCTTCCTTCTGATTTGGTTCTCTTGTGATTCCTAATTTTTATTTCTTAATTTCATCTTGCATATTATAGCATAAGTAAAAACAAGGAACATTTTTATACACGACAAAAATAATCATAGTGTTTCTTAAATTTGTGAATAAATATTTTTGGAGATAGTTATTTGGATATAACTAAAAGAAATACTATAATTAGCCTAGCAGTTGTGGGCCTTATTTCTGTTGGGGTTCTTGTCGGGTTTTCAATTCCATTAGGTATTTTTCCACCTCTAGGAGAGTTACTTTTTCCAGGGAATGGTCTATGGAACATCGACGAAGAAGTACCAAAAATGGAAGTTATAACTTCCTCCTACCTTACAGAAGATGTAACTATTTATCGTGACCAGTGGGGAATACCGCATATTTATGGTCATAGTGAAGAAGATCTTGGGTTTGCCATTGGTTATGTACATGCTCAAGATAGACTTTTACAAATGGATCTGGCAAGAAGATCAATCAGAGGACAACTGTCAGAAATAATGGGTGAAAGTTATCTCGCTGATGATAGAAATAGTCTAAATAAATTAATGGATTATTGGACTGATGAATCATTAAAGGTAATGGAAGCAAGCAGTCATCCTTCAGATGTAAAACTGATGGCTGTACTAGAAGATTATTGCAATGGAATAAATTCTTACATTGATAAAATTAGAACTCTCCCATTAGAGTTTCAATTTCTAGGATATGAACCTGAACACTGGACACCATCAGACACTTTCGCTTTCATAAAATACATGTCTGAAATGTTAACTTGGGGGTACGAGGATTTCATAACAGTTCAGATACAAGATGCAATAGGTGCGGATGGTTTTGCTGAATTGTATGATTATCCAATACCATATCAAGTTCCTATTTGTACAGATTATGGAGAGTATAATGATTCTGCATTACTTACAGCAAGTTCTGAAAGCTCTATTGATCCGATACTTGTAGAGTTAAGTAATAGCTTTATTGAAAGTATAATGACGATTCCTAAGGAAAAACAATTCTTTGAGCAAACAGAAATTATAGGTTCAAATAATTGGGCAGTAAATGGCAGTAAAACAGCATCTGGAAAACCAATTATAAGTAATGATATGCATCTTAGCTTTAACGTACCTGGTATTTGGTATGAAGCACATTTGGTTGACATTTCTCCTGGTGCAGATTTCAATCTTTATGGTTTCTTTTTAGCAGGTGTTCCTTGGCCCATTGTCGGACATAATTCATATGTCGGATGGGGTCTAACTAACGCAGCATTTGATGTCATTGATTGGTACTATTATGATGTAGTAAATGACACTCACTACATGTATAAAGGTGAACCAACTCCCTATGAAATCATTGAATATGATATAAAAGTAAAGGGTAGAGCACCTGAACACTTTGAAATTAAAACAACAGTTCATGGACCTGTATTCGAAACTGTTGGAACAGATTATGATATGACTAATTATACCAACAAAGTATTTGCATGTAAATGGATAGGGCAAAGTGTAACACTAGAAAGCAGAGCTATCTATGAATTTTCTCATGCGAAAAACCGGGCTGAATTTGATACCGCTTCAAGCTTTTTCTCTACTCCTGCTCAGAACATCCATTATGGAGATATCTATGGAAATATTGGCATTCGTCCTACTGGTAAAGCACCGATTAGAAATGATACTGGAATACCTGATTGGCATTTAGGTAATGGATCAATGATTTACAACGGTTCTGCTGGTCATGGTGAATGGATTGGGTTTATCCCCTTTGAGGATTTACCTCATACAGAAAATCCAGAAACAGGTTATGTATTATCTGCGAATCAGATCTCTGCAGGACCGGAATATTTAGCAAATTATACCATACAAAATCCAATTGATGTCTCAAATGGTTACAGAGCAAGAAGAATTAATACCTTATTGTCAACACATGATAATTTAACCGTTGAGGACATGATAGAAATTCAACTGGATTGTTATTCTACAAAAGCAGGTAATTTCTCAACATATCTTCTTGATGTCATTGGTACCATGCCAAGTAAGACTACAGTACAACAAGAAGCTTATGAATTACTCCAAGGTTGGAATTTCATGCAAGACAAAGATCTCGCAGCACCATCTATATTCAATGTATGGTTTGACATATATCAACAAGAAGTTTTTAATGATGATGTCATCAATCTTGGAAGTCATAGATATCCATCACGCGCAGTCCTTGAATGGTTAACCAAGAATAATGCTACCTCAAAGTGGTTTGACAACATAGATACTCCTGCAGTTGAAACAAGAGATGATATTATTTTACTTGCTTTTGAAAAAGCAATAACAGCATTGGCAACCCACTTTGAATCTCCTGTTGTATCAACATGGCTTTGGGGTGAAATTCATCGAGCATACTTCCCGCATCTAACAGGATTACCATTTTTAGGATATGGACCTGTATCTGTAGATGGAACAGGTGACACGGTTACACCTTTTGGTTGGAGTACTCTCTACTTCAATGGTGAAATTCGTCCTGCTACCGCAACAAGTGGTGCTTCTGAAAGGATGATTCTTGATTTTGGGAATCTAAGCAATTCAATTTCAGTTATACCATCTGGACAAAGAGGTATTTCTAATTCGATACACTACATAGACCAATTGTTGTTATACTTAGATGGAGAATACCATACTCAGTATTTTGCTGCTGACTCCATAGCGGAATTCAAGGAAAGCTGGATTGAATCAACTTTAATCCTAAAAGCTGAAGGAGGATTATAAAATGTCAAGCAAAACAGTAGCAAAAGAGGAACAAAAAACCCGAAGCGAGAAAATAGAGCAATTCAACAAAATAATGTTTTATGCTGCTCCCGCTCTTGGTTTTGTCATAGCGTTTGCATTAGCATTCACACCTGTCTGGCATTTAGCTATACTTGCTGGAATAATTGCAGGAGCATTTTATAATAAAATGAAACAAGGTGTTGTTGCAGGACTCATTGGCATTGGGTTAGGTTGGACCCTCTACGTGATAATCAAAACTTCCACATCGAATATTGAGACATTGCTGAATCAAGTAGGCGGAATTATTTTTGATTCCTATGGACTGGGTTGGTTATTCAAAGTAGCCATAATCATTCTTGGGTTTGCATTCGGAGCTCTAGGCGGTACACTCGGAAGTGGAATAAGAAAATTAATCTGTCTGCAAAAAGAAACAACACAGAACGAATAAGGAGAAACTAACTCCTTTCTTTTTTTCTTTTAAGATTATTACTAAATTAAATAAGGACAAAATACAACTTAACTCAAGGGTAAAGAAAATGGCTCGTAAAAAATACAAAATCGAATTAGAGATTTACGAAAGTGGTTGTCCGTATCATAAAATTGGAGATAAATTTTCAATTCCTCAAGATAAAGGAAAAATCTGCTCGTGGCTCTATGACAGTGCTAATACAATGATTAGAATTCTCGAGTATGATGGAAAACTGCCTTGGGGATATCAAGGAACGCCATACGAGAAAATCATAAATAAAGATGGGGTAACTACAGAATTTGTTAGATGTCCAGATCCGACCTCAGCGGGAGTAGTTTTAAAAATAACAAGAACTAAACTACCGAAGGATCAAATAAAAACATTTGTACCATAACAGACGAATGATTTGTAGTTGAAGCAAAATGGCTGAACCAGAAAAAGACTATGAAATGCTCAATATTGAAGGCGTGTACGCAATTCTTAATGGAGAACTAGAGAAAGCAATAAAGCTCTTTGAAGAAGCAATAAAAATGGAAGAGAATTGCTTTGAAAGCTTATGCAATTTAGGAAAAACCTATCTCCTCAAGGAAGAATATGAGAAAGCTATTGAGTACTTTGGGAAGTCTCTGGAGAAGAATCCTCAATTCGTAGAAACACTTCATAATCTAGGAGTAACCTATTCGCGAATGAGGGATCTAGATAAAGCAATAAATTATTATCAAAAAGTGGTTGAGATAAACGAAAAATACTTCGAGAGCTGGTACAACCTTGGAAATAGTTACTACGAAAAAGGGGAACTGCAAGAAGCAATAAAGTACTACAGAAAAGCAGTGAAAGCAAATCCGAATTTCGCAGACGCATACTTCAATTTAGGAAATACCTACAGAGAATTGCAACAATACGACCTAGCGAAATCAGCCTATAGAGAGATCTTAAAACTAAGACAAGACGATGCCGCAGTATATTACAACCTAGGATATGTTTTGCAAATAACAGATGACCTTGAAGGAGCAATAAAGAATTACCTCTTAGCAATAAGACTAGATGAAAAATACCTGAAAGCGATGATTAATCTAGGATTAGCCTACCAAAGCAAAGGAGACATAACAGAGGCAAAAGAGTGGTTTGAAAAAACATTGAAGATTCATCCAGAACTAGAAATAGCAAAAAACAAACTGCAAGAATTAAAAGAATAAATTCGACTTTTAAACAAACAAAAATATCCAGAAAAAGAGTTTTCAATAGAGGTTTATCCAAACCTCAGTTCATTTATAAGTATTTAAATAAAATTTGGTGAGTTAGCATCGAATATATGAGCTACAACTCAAAAGACCTAGATTTATTACAGGGTGCAAAATCCAGATAAGAACACCGCTCATTTTTCTGCACCCTATAAATCTATATTTTAAATAAATAAACACTCAGTTTATCTGCCAAAAAAGTAAAAAGGAAAAAATAGATAGAATTCTTAGTTCTAAAAGGTGCAAATTATGAAAGTAAATTGGATTGGTCACTCAGGAGTTATAATCGAAGATCAAGGAAAGACAATTTTGATAGATCCCTGGATAACAGGGAACCCTGTAGCAAAAATAAAAGTAGAGGATATTAAGAAAGCAGATGTGGTATTTGTTAGTCACGGTCACGGTGATCATGGCTTTGATGATGCTGTTCTTATCTGTAAGAATACTGGAGCTACTTTTGTTGGTATTTTTGAGCTTGCAAATGAAGCCAAAGGTAAAGGTGTTGAAACAGTCATTGGAGGAAATGTTGGCGGTACCGCTAAAGCTGCTGATATTGAATTTGTCTATACAACTGCTACCCATAGTACTACTGTTGGTGTAGCGGTAGGTTTCGTTATCAAGCTTCCTTCCTACACAATCTTCCATCCCGGGGATACAGGACTATTCATGGATATGAAGTTATTAGGTGAATTATACGATATCGATTTAGCTTTTCTTCCGATTGGTTCCTTATATACCATGGGTCCATTAGAAGCTGCTAAAGCTCTCGAGCTTCTTAGTTGTCAAAAAGTAGTTCCTATTCATTACATGACTTTCCCAGTTTTAGTTCAAGATGCAGAAGAATTCAAGAAAATTGCGGGTCCAATGGTGGATGTTATTGCTCTTGAACCAGGCGAAGAAATAGAAATTTAATTGATTTCGCTTTCTTCCTTTTTCTTTTCTTTATTGGCCAGCGAATCCAACAATATATCCGCAATCTACACAATAAGCTATAGCATATGGCGTTCGTAATAGTACTCTGCCAATTTTAGGGTCTTCTTTTCCTTTCCTTAAGTTTTCTTCACTCATGATGAATTTGTATGTAAACTCGTTTCCTCCGCACTCTGGGCATTTTGGTTCTGCAATTTTCATTTTGTCACCTACTATTTTTCCTTCTATACTTTCTCTTCTCTTTCATTTTATTTTTTCTATCTTTACATTGAGATAATAGTTAAAAAGGGTTAAGTTTAAAATTTCTACATCAGTTTTCCTTACTAATAGTTCAAAGAGGGACAATAATTGAAGTGCTGTTACGATCCAGAAATTGAAGCTGATGGAGCATGTGTGAATTGCCGAGCTCCTTTATGCAAAACTTGTCATACAGAAGCTGATCTAGCTGACGGTCTTTGTATTGCTTGTAGTCGACAAAAGAAATCCTTTCGTTTCTATGGGTATTTCAGAATAGGTATGTGCAGTCTTGGTATGGTTTGGCTTGCGCTTGCCTTTTTGGTTGTATTCCCTGGGGACATGCAAAGCGGTTTTACTTATGGTCTCCTAGGTTTATTAGGTGCGTTCGCTCTTAACACCGTTGGAGCTCAAGTAATTCAACGTAGTACTTTGTGGGGTCTCAAACCGGAAACAAGAGTCTTTGTGAGTCTTCATCGTTATTCAATCACTGGAAATAAAATGTATTTCAATCAAGCATTAAGAGCTATGAAAAAAATTGAAGACATAACTCCATTTAAAGATGCACTTTTTGATCAAATAGTTTCCATTCTTATTAACTTGCCTTTTGATTTACCCTCTGATTGGGTTGAGTATCTTTGCGAAAACTTCAACATGACTGAAGAGGAACTTCTCGGCGGTATCATGGAATTCGGGATAGATGTTTTTGAGGATAACATTTTCAATCATCATGTCTATCAAGCAATTGAACCTTACATCGAAATTCTTAAACGAACAGATAATGAGAAACTGTATCATGAATTGATTGATAAGATTCTTACTCGATTAAATACCATTGATTTCAAAGCGGTTAATCGTCCTCCTGTTTATACTGTTCCCGGAATGCAACAACAGCAACCAGCTCAACAAGAAAATCCAAATGTTATTCGTGATCGTGCGTTTTTAACCGAACTAAAAATGATTGATGCTGAATTAGAAGATTTTTTGACAAGAACTAAGCGAAAAAGTGATTGGAAAGCAATTTCAGATATCATTGACAATTATCAGTTACCAAAAGTTCCCAAAAGCACCTTTGAAGCGGCTAAAGCAATGGCTGCTCAAACCCAACAACAACTCAAAGGACCTGATGGTGTTGCAGGAACTAAAGATGATTTAGGTGATCCGAGTAAAGTGAAAATTTGTGCGGAATGTGGTATTTCTTTCTCAGAGGTGCAACTCTCAACTTATGTTTTCAGAGACATTTCAGTTAATGTTTGCTCTGAGTGTTTATCTACTTTAGAGAAAGATGGTCATCGAGAGCCACGATTATTAGCTAGTATTCGTAAACCTAAAGAATACAAGAAATTAGTAGATGAATCTGAAGAAGATTAAGACTAGTTCTTACTTTCCTTCTTTTTCTTTTCATTTTTCCTCTCCTATTTTTCCCATTTTTAATTCGAGGTTCAGAGTTATTAGATTAATCGAATTTTGCATTAAAAATCGCAAAAAAACTGTGAATTTCGAAAATTACTTTACAAGTAAAATAAAAGAATCTTTTTTAATTGGTTTGACAATTAGAGTGTATCAGAAATATTTTTACATTAAAACCTAACATCTTATTGTTTAGCTACTAATTTATTTGTGAGTGGAAGATTATGAAACGTGGAAAAATCCTCTCGATTTGTCTATTATCACTATTTATTTTCTCAGCTGCAATACCATTTGTATTATCAAAAGCGGATTTTACAAATGTTACAGTTCCGGAAACGCTAATCTATAAAAAAACAACTTATGATTTAAATGGCGATAAAATTGATGATAAACTATTGAGAGATGTCAAAAGGAGTAGAAGTATGTTTATGGAAGCTATCTTGCTCTACGAACATGAGATATCTTCAAGAGATAGAAATCGATTAGATCAATTAGGCGTTATACATTCTGAAGAAACTTGGGATCTAGGAAGAAGAGTGGTAATCTCTGCAAATAAAGATAGACTTGACTTGATTGCTGGTCTACCAGGTGTTTCTTTAGTAACTACAGCTGAATTAAGATATATTATGATTGCCATAAAGGGTGAGGATTTCTCCGATTTATCTGCTTTAGAAAAATATGACGGATCGGAAATTTTTTGGGGTGTTGGTTGCGCATTAGTTCCTCATTATTCTGGTGTTGAAACTGATATAGCGCGATTAGGAGATTATACTGTAATTTCTGATACAACAGATATCAAACTATATCCAGACGTAATAAAGGAAGATAATATTATTTTAAACCCAGATTCACAAATATCAGCTGATGCAATTAATGCTTCAGTAATGTGGTCCTTAGGTTATGATGGGACTGGAATAAAAGTAGGTGTAATAGATACTGGGATTAATGCTGTTCATCCTGCTTTTGAAGGCAGAGTAGATGATGCTTTAAGTTTTGTTTCAACAATTTATGGTTATGATTATAATGATCCAACAACAACAGATCCAAATGGTCATGGTTCTCATACTTCTGGAATTGTTGGTGCAGGTGATACAGCTGTTACCAGAGTTGGGATAGCTAAAAATTGTAGTATTTATCATGCAAAAATTGGTTCACCAGCTCCTTTACCATCAATAATAGCTGGCCTTGATTGGTTAGTAAACACAAGTAATGTAGATGTAATTAATTTTAGTTTTGGTGGCGGTGATGGTGTAGGTCTTGATCCGCTTGAAATTGCATTTTACAACGCAGTTCATATTAAAGGAGTGGTCTGTGCAACTTCTGCAGGTAATGAGGGTAATCAAGGGTTCTATACAGTTGGTTCCCCAGCTACAGATGATATAATTCATGTTGGTGGGGTTGTTGCTACTGGTGGACCTCCAAGTATTATATCTTATAGTTCACGTGGTCCTACTGCTGATGATCATATGAAACCCGATGTATTAGCACCAGGTTATTTGATTGATTCATGTGATAATATAGGTACAGGTTATGTTACAATGAGTGGTACTTCTATGGCTTCACCTCACGTTGCAGGAGCAGCAGCGTTACTTATTGATGCTTGTATAGCAAATGGTTATGCAGTAAATCCTGGTTTGGTAAAAGCTGCTTTGATGAAGACCGCTACACCACTTGGTTCTGTTCACATATTAACTCAAGCTAGAGGTGTTATCAACGTTGGTGCTGCTTGGCATTATATTAAAACTGCTATCACTGATAATGGGATCAAAGTCGTTGGTGCTTGTAATCCAGTACAACAACCACTACCTTGGTGGTCAACAATGTTACAAGGGCAAGTAACTGAACAATACTTAACTTGTATTTCTGCTCACAAAACTGATCTTTCTTTAGAATTGAGTGGAGATGTAGCATCTTTTGTCACAATTGGATCATTCAGTAATCAATGGACAAATGTTGTGAAGGTTACCTATGACGTTCCAATTGACGCAACTATAGGATCTTATACAGGGACATTGACTTTCAAATATTTGACAAACGTACTTGATACTGTAGATATTGTTCTGACGGTAACTGAGAGTAATGGTCACAATATGCTTCTAAACTTTAAAACTACAGATTATAGTATTGATCACATGTATGGTCAATATGCGATTTTCACTCAAGATATCTTAACGAATGATTATGTAATAAGCGAACAACTTGCTGATTTAGATTCCGGAATAATAGAAAATTATGATTGTATCTGGTTACCAGATCCATTTGATTTAGTTTATCCGAATTCTTATGAAGGAGATTACAATATTGTTGAGACTTATAATGAATGGACAGCGAGTGAAAAAACAGCTTTAACTAACTATGTAGCATTAGGGGGTTCTGTTTTCCTTTGTTTCCTTGGTTATAGTGAAACAGATGTTGATGGGTGGGGACCAGTTTTACATGGTACAAATGTCTCTGCTATCAATGACTGGACTAACCAATATGGAATAAATATTAGCGATTCCTTATGGACAGGTTCTTATCCAATTACAGTGGATACAACAGAATCACATGCATTATCAATTGGAGTTGAAAGCATTGATCATTGGGGTACTTCAATTGAAGTATCAGGTAATGCTGTTCAAATTACAGAATTAACTCCTGGTTCACAATATGCTACTTGCGCTACTTACCAACATGAAAGCGGTGGAAGAGTTATTGTCTTGACTACAAACTTCTGTCTAGATACTTCTGGCTATATAAACGATTATAATACTGGTACACAAAACGATCAATTTGGTCAAAATCTAGTTAGATGGGCAACAGCTCACTCAAGGATGTCTAGAAACACTATATCATTTACTGACCAATATGCAATATTACGCTACGATTTTATTTCAGGAACTGAAACTTTTGGTGGATATGTTATAGACCCAGATGATAATCAAGAGGATTTGGTTTGGACAGAAATTGCTCCTGATACTTGGGAAGTAAATTACGAAATGACTAGCGAAGGAATTTATGAATTCTATCCCGAGTGTGGTGAAGTTGGTTTAGATGATTACGACTACATTAAATACCTAAACGGAGAACTCCTCTCATCAACAAATGGAATTTCAATTATCGTTGTAGCAATAATCTCTGGTTTTGGTTTAGCTGCATGGACACTTATTCAAAAATTCAGACGAAAATAGTTTAATTTAAAACTCGAGGACGAAGAATTTACATGATTCTTCGTAAATATTTTCTTTTTTTTAATTCCTTGATTTTCTTTCAATTTATTTGGAAAATTGCCACAAAAAAAAGCTTTTTACATCAACCGTAGCACTTAATAAAGTTGTATAATAACTTTATTCGAATACTATTTAACAAATAATAAGGAGAAAAAAAACGATGTCATTTGAAAACGAAGCTGCACGGTTACAGAAAAATGGGGTTATTGGAGCGCTTGCTTTAGTTGGAGCTGATGGAAAGGTCTATTGGACAACACAGAACTGGCAAGTTGATGGGGTAACAATAATTGAAGCATGGACTAAAAAAGCTCCCTGGATAGTGGTTCAAGGAGTCAAATATTCTACAATTGACATTACAAGTAGTCGTTTGGTTTGTACCAATGTTCAGCAACAAGGTCATATAGTAATCGCAAAAACTCCTTTCTGGCAAGGATTTATCATGGCTTGGTGTTCTCCAGCGAATCCTGTACGAATGGCCTATGTTGACATAGCAAAATTAGCTGGTACAGTTAAACCAGGGTAGTATTATTTGAAATGATTCTCTCACTGAGAATCTTAAAATCTCTTTATTCTTATTAAACAGAATTAGTTGTAAGGTTAGTCCGAGAACATATTTTGAGCTGGGGCATCATGAGTTTTAGTAAAAATCGTTCCCTTTTCTACTACTTGAATAGTTGAGAGATCAAAACCAGTCACATTCATTCTTGAGAGGAGTTTGCCATAATCAGCAAGTGATTGAACTTTTCTACCAACAATTAATGTTTTCAATATGTTGTGCGAACATAATGAATCCTTGAGATCAACTCCTATTGTTCCCATAACTGATTGAGAAATATCAGACATTATCTCTTTTTCTACAGTTGCATTTGAAAATAGAACCACAATCTCTCTTGAGAGTTTTTCGCTAACTAATATAACTGGGTGATCAGATAAAGATAATCCAAGACAGGTTCCTATATGTCTTCCACTTAAAGTTCTAACTCTTAAACACTCTAAAGGAAATATTTCTGATGGACGGAATGTCCGGGAAGAATTTCTAAGTATAACTTTATTTTTAGTTATTTTATCAATGGATCCTCCTGATATAAATATCCTAAATGAATTCAAAATCTCATTAGGTAAGATGGGGAATCCTCGATTTAAAGAGTAATTAATTAATGTTTTAGGCTTTAATGCTTCGCCTTCAGGAATCTTCAATTGTTTAGCAATTAAGTACTTTACCAGCCACATTTTCTCTTTTGTCTTTTCTTCTGTAATATTTAGTCTATTTACTAAGTAATCGATAAGAGTATTATCTGGTTCTTCTTTATCTAAAAGAAGTAGTTTACCCATTAATGGATGTAAAACAGCTGCAATGACTTTTCCAATTTTAACTCCATGACTCAAATAACAGTATTTTCCTACTGGAGATTTATCTGCTGTTCCGATTTGCCCATCCCATGGTGCAGTTCTATATGGCTGAGAAGCTAGTATGCTATCTGGACTACAGATAATAGATCCTCTTTTGATTCGAATTTTATCTACTGGTATGATACCTATTATTTCAGGAACTGGTCTTACCTCACCTTTTGGAAAGTTAACATTTCTGAAGTTTGCAAATTCTTGCAGTCTTGTTATATGTAATGCTACATCTTTTTGAACTTGAAGTGATTCCATAACTTCTCGAATAACATAGTTTTTGCGTTTTTCTGCTGATTCAGTTAATTCCTCTGTTATCCAGAGGGGTTTTATTTGATCAAATATTTTATCAATTATACTTTGATTTGCTTCTGTTTCTGTTACTAATATGAAACCAAGACGATTATTTCCATAAACGACAACTTCTTGTAGATATCCTAAGAATTCTCTTTTGGTATCTTCGAGTAAATTGAAAAGTGCTTTACCAGATAATTTCCACGCTTCTGATGCTGCTTCTAACAGTTTAGGAGATACCATTGTTTCCTTCGTTGGTTTAATTAATTGTTCTTCTTCTTTTTCTGGAATTTTTATTTCTTCTTCTACTGCTGCTTCTTGTTGAACAATTTCGGGAATCGGTTCTGTTTCAGATATAATTTCGTCTGATACAGACAATTCAGGTGGAGGAGGTGGTGGTGGTAGAGTTTGTTGGGGGGGTGGTGGTGGGGGAAGAACATCTGGTTCTGTAGGAATGGATGGTATTTCAATTACTTGAGCTTCCTTTATCTCAGGAATAATCTCTATATTATCTGTATCTATTTTAATAAGCTCTTCAGGAGCCATTGGTTCAATTTCAGAAACAATAGTTAGATCTTTAGTTAGTTCAGATAAGCTACCTGAATCATCAATTTGATCTTCAGCGGAACCGCGACTTGTATCTACTGTTTTTTTGAGATCAGATGATAAACTACTAAACTGAGCTTTTGTTTTGGGAGTTTCTTTCTCGACTTCAACTGATTTTACTGTGCTTGTTTCTACTTCGTCTTCTCCGATTAATTTTGATAATAAACCCTCAAAAGATTGAAAGATAATTTGTTCTGTTAAATTATTTAATCTTGCTTTAGAACCATTTATTTCAAAAGGTAAAGTAAAGTCTTCCATCCCAATAATTTCAAGTTCAACTACTGGTTCATAGACTGGTTGAGGAGTCTCGGGAATTATTAATGAATCCGACGGTTGGACCATTTCTTCATCAACAAGCTCAAACTCCTCAATTAAAGAGGAATCTGTTGTGTCTATTAAGAAATAACTGATAGGATCATCTATCTGTCTCTCAAATTCTATTGTTTCAATTAAGGAATCAATCGCTTTTTTCTTCTCAACTAATTCTTTAGTTTCTTCCGGAGCAATTTCCAAACCAAATTGTTCTGGCATAAATAAATCATGAGAATCATCAATCACTAGTATGTCTTTCTGTAAGAGGTTTAAACAGTTGCAATAATCCTTAATATCTTCTGATAGAATTTTGATATAATCTTTTAATTCATTAACTGATTGTTGAAAATCTAGTAATGATTTAAAATCAGGCAAACCATTTCTAGCAGTTGAAGTACTAATTTCTAACTGAGTTGTTTTCACAGTGGCCAACAATTCAGCAATTGCTTTGCGATATTCTTTACGTATCTCAATTTCATGAGTGAGTTCACGTGAGAGTTGCTTCAATTCAGCTTCGGTTTCCACTCCATGTCCGTAAGAAAACTTTAGATAATTCTCCAGTGTAAATTTCACTAATTCACCCTTTGATGGGTTTCTCTTCAGATATTTTTCTCGAGCACCAAATCTATTTTGTGCTAACCGAAGATCAAATTCAAGTGTTTCAATTTTTATGTTTGCAGTATCCGGATTCACTTTTTTCTCAGCAATCAGAATATTTAATTTCTGCATGTTGTGATTTAGATTTCTTATGTTTCTTGCAAGTTCTTGAATTTCTCTTCTTATTTTAAGATGTCTAAAGAATGTTCGAGGGACATTAAATGTTGGTAATAAATCCTCAATAGAGATTTTGCCAACCAAACTATTTGCACTCAAAGGAATTTCTCTTGCATTTATTGCATCCTTTAATTCATCATCAGTTGGAGCACTTACTGCGAATAGTTGTTTTTCTAGGATTTGCATTTTATTTTCAAAAATTTCAGAATCAATTTCCTCAAGAGCGTATTGCTTTTCAATTTCCATTATCTCTTTAAGGATATCAATTCTAGTTCGCATAGCTGTCCCACAATATTTTATCTACATATAACTTTACTTCATTCTAATTTAAAAAAGCTAACATATAATAACTGAGCTATTTCTGCATTCTCACTTTAGGACCTTTCAATTTACACAGAAAATTCTTAAATAAGTTTAAGTTTTCTTGATTGCAGTTTATGTTTGGATAGAGAGCAAATAGGTCAGATAATAAATGACGTTCGTTGAATGGTATCACAACAACCAGAATTGGTTAATGTTAGTATGTATGTTTATTACGCTTGCAGTTATTTTGTCTATATTTTATCTTTTAAGTAAAAAAGGGATGGATGTTTTTTACACTCGAAAAGGTGTTCACATAACTGCTGGATGTTATATCTTCTTCTGGCTCATGGCATCTGATATTGGTTGGGCTAGATATGTTGCTATGATACCTGCTGCGTTGACTGCTATCGTTTTCTTATTAATTGGTCTAAAAGTAATTCCTGGTGGATTTATGGTAAGAAGTATGTCTAGAACTGGAGAACCATTTGATCTCATCAAAGGAACCATGATTTATGCTATTGTTATGACTTTAATTTGTGTTTTTGTTTGGAGAGACACTCCATGGGGATTAATTATTATCATGACCATCGCCTGGGGTGATGGTATTGCCCCTATTGCTGGAAGGTTTTTTGGAAAACACAAATATAGAACAATTGGCGGTGGAGAGAAGACAGTGGAAGGAAGTATTGCAATGTTCATTTTTTCTGTTGCATTTAGTTACTTTATTGTCTATCTTTTTGGTATAGTCTTAACAGGACAAAACTGGCTATGGGGAAATCTTGAGTGGCCTTGGTTATGGGGAAAAATACTGATACTTGTAGCAATAGGAACAATAGCAGAGGGTTTAAGTCCAACAGATATAGATAATTTGGTAGTACCTATTGTTATGTTCTTAATCTCTGTTGCTTTTGGATTAAGACCAACAGTCTACTAAAAAGAAAGGAAATTATCCTTGAGCATTATCAAGGATAAATAATAATTCTTCTTCAAGAGTTGGTTTGTGTTCTGGATTTTCTAACATTTCACCAACAAGTTTACCATTTGAATCAACAATATAGATGGTAGGAATCTTTCGTAAATCAAAATCATTAACTTCGAGTGGGGAAGGAGGAACTCTCCAACGAATATCAGGATCTTTGGGGGCAGTTTTTATTCCCTTATAGAAGACACCATTTATGCCTGGTTTTAATTTAATCATTTTTGCGAAAGCAGCAACATTTGTTTTACAGTCTCTGCACCAATCAGCACAAAAAACGACAAATAAGTACCCCTTTGCTTTCTCCTCTAATTCTGATAATACATCCATTTTTGGTTCATATTTCTCGAAATTTTCCCTAAGAATTTCTCCATCAGTTCCTTTGAGATTCTTGATCATCTCATCTACCTGCATACCTGCTTTTTCTAAATGTTTAACATCATGAATTTCTTTAACCATTTGAATCACTTCATTTAATTTGCCATGCAATCTTGGTTTGTTAATTATTAATTCTTTGCTTTTATATTCTAAGATAATAAAATAGTAAATTTTCATAATGTAAATTTGTCGGAAATTATTTTTCCGTTTATTCACGGAATTCTTATAAGTCTTTTTCACCAGATATTACTAGAATTGGGATTATTATTTTGATTCAAGAAAATCAAATGAAGGTAAATAGGAATGTCTAGGAGTACGTATTCTGAAAGTGAAATTGAGAAATTTCTGCGTGAAGTGTTGAGATCAGAACTTGCCATAAACGTCTATAAGCAACTAGCAGAAGATGGAGGAAATACTGCACTGGGAATTTCAGAAAACTTGAAAACTAAAGGAAAGAAAGCATCAAAAACTCGAGTCTATGAAGAAATTTCTTCACTTCAAAAACTGGGTTTAATAAAACGAGTATCAAATAGGCCACCAATTTATACTACAGTTCCTTCCCACGAAAATTTTGAACGTTTAGCTAGATTGTTTTTTATGGATACTCGAGAGGAATTAATGAGACGTTGGGCAGTGACTTATCCGTTTCTTTCTGAAGAAATGAGACTTTCTCCTGCTACTAAAAATATGAAATTAACAACAGGGCCATTAGTTAATTTCAGTCCTTATCCTGTAGTTGATGTTTTCAATCTTACTAACATTGAAGATCTAAGAAGATATATGCTCCGTGTTTTTGAATCCAGTACAACTTGTGTTTCCCAAGCAATTGTTGATACAAGTTTTGGTTCTGATCAATTCATCTATGCATTCGAAGAATTGAATTTTGTTCCCTTAATTAAACAAATGAAAGAGAACTACGAAAGGTTTGGACGAAATACAACTAGAACTCTTACAAGTTATTACACAGATGAAATCAAAGATATACTGAAAACAGGTAAATTAAGCAAATTACAAAACCAATTTTTCAGTATAATGGACTATGAAATAAGGGAACCAAAAGAAAAACTATCCAGCTTTATTCTAGGAAAAAATAATCTATTATATCCAATTGGAATTGGAGGAGTGAATTCAAAAACATTTGTTATTATCGAGATTAGGGATCCTAATATCATCGAAATAGCACAAGATGCTTTTGAATCCGCTTGGGGATCTGCGAAAATTATTTTAGAAATTAAAGATGGCAAAATTCTCTGATTTTAATTAGAATTGAGGGGAGTTGTTCTCCCCATTTATTGCCGAGGTTTATGTTAGATCCTTCATTAAGGTGGATAAAGAAAATAAAAATTTATGAAGGTTCTACTAAAGAGTGAAAACTGCAGTATTTAAAACCCACAAAATTAGATTACAATATAGAATTCAGCTAGTAGTCTCTCTTTAGTAGTACTTTCCATTAATTGTTTTAGTTGTCTAGATTTATCTCGTTCTTTCTTCATTTCCTGTAATTGCATTTTCGCTTTTTCTCGAACTACTGGATCCTTTGAGTTTAACAATTTTTTGAGTTTAATACGCTCTTTCCTTTTTGACTCAACTTCATCTGGTTTTTCAGATCTCTTAGATTCGGTTAATAATTGAGTAGAGGCATCTCTGAGAGATTCTTCAAGTTGTTGCTCATCCATTGAGTCAATTATACTTTCATAATCTTGTAAAACAATTCTGGTCTTAGGGAATTCTTCTCCTCTTCTTAATCTGCCAAAAGCTTTGCTTTTACTATCACAGAAGTAATGGAATTGAAAATTAGTTAATTCTTTTGCATTCATTTTCTTGTATTCCATTAACCATTGAACCTCATCAATAGTCAAAGTTACTTCATCAAGTAAAGTGATTTTTTTCAATTCAGTAGTAAAATAGGAATCTCTAATTTGTAAGGGAATAGGTCTCCCCCATTCCTGCATTTCATCTGTGAGTACTAGCAAGAATGCTAAAGGATTATTATCAAATATATAATCTGGTAGTTGATCCTTGAAATTGTGTAGCGCTATTGCTTGAGCCGCTTTAATATATCCCTCAAGTTCATCTCTGTTTTCTTTAATTTCTTCTGGAGTGCCTAAGCTTTTGAGTAAACTTAATGCTCCAACTACTCCATGATCAAGTTCTACTTCACTTTTAAATTTAAATTCAGGATGACCTTTTTCACTGCTTTGGAAATGTTGTACTGGTGGTATTGGTATTGAATCCAAATTAGTTCGTAATCCTAACTTGATCAGTTTTTGAGCTTCCTTTGATAATCCATCTGTTATGAAATCTAAATACGGTTTTGTATTCTTACTCGAGATATTTATCTCAAAAGGAACAACATCTAAATCCAACATGGGATAGCATTTGAGTATCTGGTTTAATAAGGAGTAATTAATTGATGTACTCATTTTTTGTAATGGATAACCAATATCATGAATTAATCCCATGACCCACCAAACTTTTTCTTTGATTAAATCCTTATCAATTTCAACTAAATCTGAAATATGATTAAGTAATGTTCCTCTCCCAAGATCTTGTTCAAGTAAGAAATCACCTAAGACTGCTACTCTCAATTGATGCTCAGTATGATCTCGGTAGTATTTACCTGCACTAGTACTATAGAGAAAACTCTCAAGATCTGGCAAGGATTGAATTAAGTATAAAATGCCTTCTGAATCAATACCTCTCTCAATTGCTACATCATATAATGCTGAAGAGAGATTTTTCCTTTTTCCTTTTATAAAATCAATATTAATATCAGGGACTCCTGATTGAGACAGCTCTTTTTGTAATTTGTCTGTAATACTACTGTGAATATTGGAAGTTAAATTAGAAATATAACTACCCAATGAACCTAAACCTTCAAGTTTTTTTTGGGCTCCTTCTATATGTTTCTCAGCTTTCTTGAGCGATTCTTCCATATGGACCATATCTGGAAGGTCATGTTTAGCTTTTTCAATATCTTGAGCGATCTCAGGTCGTTTCTCTTCTAAGGCTTTCGAAACAGTTGCGACCAGATTTTTCGCCCATTCACTGAAACTAGAGCTTTCTTTAGTAATCCTTTGAAGAACCCAATCATCATTGATAATAAATTCAGGCATCTTAAAACACTTAAACAAAATATGAATTACTCAATAAAAACTATTCCTAGTTATTTCTTAACATCTAAGAAAAAAATCGGAATATAAAAAAAGAAAAAAAGGAAATTAGTCTATTTGACTAATTTGTTTAATTCTGTTTGAATTATAAAGTATCCATAATATACAAAGCACAAGAGAAAAACTATCATAGCTTCTTGTTCTTTATATTTCACGATTCGATGCCATTCTTCTGTATATTTATATATGTAGTAAATATTAACACCGGGTATAAATATAAACCAAATTGTTGGTAGTTCTGCACCCAATTCTGTTAATTCTTTACTTGTTTCATAAAGCCAGTATAACATATAAAGTCCGCATGATATGATCATGAAGACGATTGTCATCATTGGATCTCTTTCTTTAACCATTTTGTATCAACTACCTTGATATAGTGAAAAATTACAACTCTATTACTTATTAAAATTTAGGAACGAGAAAATTCATACAATTATAAAAAAAGAATATATAATTAGCCTTATTAGGCTAATTTGTTTAATTCACTTTGTATTACATAGATTCCAATTGGGAAGACGAGCCACATTAATAGAAATGCAATTAATGCACTTGTATCAGATTTTGTTACTTTTTCCCAACCTTCAGAGTACTTGTAGAACCAGAAAATAGTTCCAACATAAGGTATGAGCCACATCCAAGCAGTTGGAATACCAGCTCCTTTTTCATTCATTTCATTTTTGGTGGATACACACCAGAAGAGCCATGAAATACCTAAAGTACATAGACCCCATATAATTACCATTACTGGATTTCTTTCTTTAACCATTTTGTATCAACTACCTTGATATTGCAGAAAATAAACATTAACTAGTTTATTAAAATTTAGGAACGAGCATTGAAAATGATAAATGATGAAATTTAACAAAAACTCCATTAGGAAAAGATTGATAAATAATAAATTACAAAAATAAAGAATGTTGACGTTATAGTCAATATTAATAGAGGCGAAAAAAATGGCAGGAGAAACAGACAAAATCATAATGATTTTAGTAACATTTTTCTTGGGTTATTTAGGAATTCATAGATTCATAAAGGGACATTGGCTATCAGGCATTGTTTACTTATGCACTGGTGGATTATTAACTATCGGTGTTTGGATAGACCTTATTTGGATTATTATGGATAAGCCATTAATGTGGCAAAGTTAATTCAATAACCCAATTTCAATGAAATTATTTTCATTGATCTCTCTTTTTTTTTCTAAAAATGATCAGAAATTTCTTATGTTATTATTTTTGATAACTATTTGTTTGTTTTGCAATTTCTAAAGAGAAAAAATTATATTTAAAATAACTAATACAAAATTTGATTATAATTTTGTAATATATAAGGAAATTAAAATGGCAAGTGATAGCAAAATAGTAGATTTTCTCCTAGCCTTCTTTCTTGGCTTTGGAGTCTTTAGATTCATAAAAGGGTATAAGACATCAGCGATAGTCAAACTAATTTTATGGCTAGTTGGTGTTAGCTTTATCTGGTGGGTAATTGACTGGGTTTTTGTCTTACTTGACAAAAAACTACTCTGGCCAGAATAAAAATCATTGAATTTTTTTCAATGATATTCTTTTTTTTTCCCCTTTTTCTAATGCAAGTAATCGCTGTGATTTTTTCTGTTGTTATTGTAAATTTAAATTACAATCAGCATTAAATATTAATTATCAAAAGATAAAAGTCATATCAATGAATGATGTAAAAATAAATAAGAAAAGTATATATTTAAATAAAGTTAATTTCGTTATTGGTTGGTTTTTGAATAGATATATTAAAAGAAGATACTGTTTATTAAAAAATAGGATAACTATAAGGAGAAAAAAAAATGTCTCAAAATGTTCAAGGAACAAGATCATATTTCTTGTGGGTATTTCTAGGAATTATTACATTAGGTATATGTTTTATTGTATACAATTTGTTGAATTTCTTGGATTTGGATGAGCACCATAACAGATATGCAACAAAAGAAAATGCTCCTTCAACGAATTCACAAGCTTGGTTAATGGTTCTACTGTGTATTTTTGTACCAGTAGTAGGAGGATTAATTGCTTTATACATCAAATATTCAAAACTACATGATCACTTAGCAGTATATCAAGGAGCCCCAAATATCCCTGATGGTTTGAGTATTGTATTGATAAGCTTGTTATTGTCTTTGTTAAGTGCTGGAATTGTATTCTTCTATTTTGAATGGAAATGGCAACATGTATTTAATGAGCACAATCGCTGGCATGCTCGCCAAGAAACACAAGGAACAAGATAAAAAATTTTGAGAAGGAAAAATATCCTTCATTTTTTTTTTAAAAATTTAGATAGATAATTTAACTTCTAAAAGCAATAAATATTAATACACATGTTCGTTTTATTTAAATGAAATTCCTAATGGAGGATATGATGTGAAAAACTGGAGGCGATGTTGGGTCTTCGCCTTGGCTAATACTACTTTCTAGTTTTCTTTCCCAAATTATTCTAGATTTTAAGAAAATTCTTTCTTTTGATAATAATGGATCTATAAATTATCGAAGAAATCAGAAAATCATTGAATTGAAAACTAATTCTATTCTTTGTTGCATTAGTCAAGCTTTAACTTTTGGTTATCCAGAACCATTATCATCTGGAAATTATAATAAGAGAATAACTGGTAAGATAGACTATCATAGAACCAGCAAAAAAGCTTTTAATGTCTTTTGTGCGACAAAACAAAGAAAAAAGCGAATAATTCAGAATGAAAATCGCTGCAAGTATTTGCTGAGAAGGATAGATGATATCCTTTGCATTACTAAGGAGAAATGGAAGGAGCAAATAAGATGAACAAGAAAAATGATAAAACAAAAGAGCAAGGACCACAGCCCAAATTAGATAAGCACTATAACATAACTGAAACAGAAAGAAAGTTACAGGATCTATGGGCATCAGAAGAACACTACAAAGAAATCTATAGCTTTGACTTTGAAGATACAGATAAACCATTATTTGCTATTGATACTCCCCCACCATTTACTAGTGGGATATTACATATGGGGCACGCTTATTGGACTTCCATATCAGATCTGATTGGTAGATACAAGCGAATGCAAGGATTCAATGTTATTCTTCCACAAGGCTGGGATTGTCAAGGATTACCTACTGAATTAAAGGTTCAATATAAGTGGAATATTCCTCGTTCAAATCGTGAGTTGTTCAGAGCAAAATGCAAAGAATGGACTCAAGAAATGATTGATGATATGAAAGATTCCATGAAACAAATTGGTTACCGTCCAGATTGGGAGGAATTCGAGTATAAAACAATGGATCCGGAATATCAAGCTACCGTTCAAAAAACATTGATACAAATGCATCAAGTTGGTGATGTTTATGTTGATAATTTTCCCAATATGTGGTGTACCTATTGTGGAACCAGTATAGCTCAAGCAGAGACTGGTTATCTCGAGAAGAAAGGTTTCATGAATTGGGTTAAATTCCCTATTGCAGGTGAGAAAGATCAATTTATTGAAATTGCTACTTCCAGACCTGAACTTATTCCTGCTTGTCAAGCAATTCTCATTCATCCGAGTGATAAGCGATTCAAGAAATTCCAAGGGAAGAAAGCTCTCATACCTTTACTTGAAAAAGAGATTCCTATTATTATTGACAAAGATGTTGACATGGAGTTTGGTACTGGAGCTGTAATGAATTGTACCTTTGGTGATGAACAAGACATCAAGTGGCAACAAAGACATAGTTTACCTATCTCAAGTATTGTTTCCCCAGACGGTCTTCTGCAAAATACCGGGTTACAGTATGATGGAATGCTAATTAAAGATGCTCAAAGAGAAATATCCATTGATTTGAATAAAAAAGGCTTTATGATAAAACAAGAACGAATCAAGCATCGTGTTTTATGTCATACAGAGCGAGGTGACTGTGAGACTCCAATGGAGTTTCTTACAACAAAACAATATATGATCAAAATCAAAGATTTCGCTCCTGATTTGATAAAAGCTGCAAAGAAGATGAAGTGGTACCCAAGTTTCTATCTAAGAAGAGCAACTGATTGGATAGGTGCTTTAGAATGGGATTGGATAATTTCGCGTCAAAGATTGTTTGGAACTCCTATTCCTTTCTGGAGTTGCAGTGATTGCAATGAAGTTATTGCTCCCTCAGAAGATTCAGAATTTCCTATAGATACTTCGTTTACTCCCTCACCAATTAAGAAATGTCCAAAATGTGGGTCCTCAAGCATAAAAGGAACACAAGATATTTGTGATGTATGGGTTGACTCGAGTCTAACAGCATTAATTATCACAAGATGGTTTGAGGATCCTGAATTTGCTAAGAAATGGATTACAAAGGATTCACCAGCAATTCTTAGATTACAAGGACATGATATTATTCGAACTTGGTATACTTATACAACTTTTCGAACATTGAAGCTTACTGATGGACTGTTTCCATATGGTAATGTTTTGATTAATGGTCATGTTCTCGGACCAGATTCTATGAAGATGTCAAAATCTCGTGATAATGTTGTTGACCCTCGAGATGGTATTGAGAAATTTGGAGCAGATGCTATTAGGCAAACAATATTAGGTAAGAAAGTTGGTTCAGACTTTCCTTTCCAATGGGATAAAGCACAGTATGGTAAATCTTTCCTACAAAAACTGTGGTCTGTTTCAAGATATCTCAGCATTTTCATTGATGATATTCCTGAGAGTAAACCAAAGTATTCTCCGATAGATATTTGGCTGCTTTCTGAGCTCGAATCAGCAAGAAAAGAAATCACAAGAACAATGGATATTTATGAATTTCATACAAGCTTGAAGATTATTCATGAATTCACTTGGAGTAAACTCTGTGATAATTACTTGGAAAGTGTAAAACCCATTTTTAGATCTGAAGATTTAGCTCGTTCATCAACTGTTAAACAAATACTCAAAGACACTTTATGGTCAGTTTTACGTTTGCTAGCACCATTCTGTCCACATGTTTCAGAAGAAATTTACCTAAACATGTTCAAGGACGAAATCGGAAAAATATCCATTCATGCGACTGATTGGCCAGCTAAAGATAAGAAAAATTATGATCCGAAAGAAATCGAGCTCGGAGCATTACTCATAGAAATCATAGCACTTGGGAGACAACAAAAAGCAAATATGAGATTAGCTTTGAATGAACCAATTAAACTAGCTACAATCACCATTTCAAAAGAATATCATTCAAAGATTAAAGAACATCAAGAATTACTCAAATTACCTCTACACATTTCCGAGATAAAATTGACTTCCGGAGAAGAATTAACCATTAAGATAGATAAAGAATAGAAGAATTATTCTTCTTTTTCTTAATTTTTTTTCAAATAACCATCTGTTTCTATTTCTTTACCATTTAATAGAAACCCTTTTGAATTATTTTTATTCCCTTTAGTCGGTCCAGATGTACCAAAAAATTGGTGTGGTTTAAAAGAAATGATAGGTGAAATATGGTTTTCACAAGTTTTCGGTCAATGGGGATGGTTAATTGCTTTATCTATCGCTATTGGAGTAAACGTTCCAATTTTTGTTTGGGTCAGGATAAAAAGACATCTAACACCCTTTGCTTGTCTGCTTGCAGGTTTTTTCGGGATAGCTTATTGGATGATTCATCCGATTTTTTATGCGCTCCTGTTTGCATTTTTCATTTCCAGTAGTATATTGACTAATTATCGTAAAAAGGATAAGAAAGATATCCAGGATAAATTCGAGAAAGGTGGAGAAAGGGACACATCTCAAGTTTTGGCAAATGGTTTAGGCGGATTCATTTTCGCTGTAGGTTATTTGTTAACCTTTCTTTTATCTACAAATATCATTATTTCAAATGCTTTTATTTTTGCATTTATAGCAACAATTGGAACAGTTAACGCAGATACTTGGGGAACAGAAATTGGAATTTTATCTAATGATCAACCATATTGGATTCTTAATCTCAGTAAAAAAGTGGATAGAGGAACTTCCGGAGGAGTATCACTAAAAGGTACTGCTGCTTCGTTTATAGGAGCCTTAATTATCACATTAGTTGCGTTATTAATTGAGATATTTTGGAAAAGTCCCGTACCAGATGTTTCAACTTGGCAAATTTATCTCTTTATCCCCTTGACAAGTATTTTTGGTTTTATCGGGGGGATAATTGACAGCATGTTCGGAGCTTCCATACAAGGATTCTTTGAGTGTACAGTATGTGGGAAAGGAACGGAAAAAAGAGAACACTGTGGCGAACCTACAAAATTGTTGCGAGGAAATGAGTGGTTTAGAAATGATCATGTTAATTACTGGGCATCCTTTTTAGCTGGATTGCTTATGTTTGGTGTTAGTTGTTTAGCATTTCTAATATAAGATTGAATCAATCTGCGAAAATCTCAACTATATCGCCATCTGCCAAAATATGGTTTAAACCAACGGTTTGTCCCTCAAATTTCGCACTTGGACCATATATTTTTGCTAGCTTAAAATGATCAAAGAATCTTGTGTGAATTATTTTGGCAACATCAGAAACTGTAGCTCCTTTCTTCAAAACAATAGGTTTAGGAGCGATTCCACCATTTGGTTCTTTACTCTTAATCCTTATAAGTTCTAATTGTTGAAAAATTGTTTCTTGTAAAAGAACCAACCCTTCGTCTTCGGTTGCACTAACTGGAACAATAATGAATTGCTTCTCAAAAAATTCTTTCAGTTTCTGATAACTTTCTTTAGAACCTGTCGTGTCTCCTTTGTTTGCAACAATAATTCCTTTACTATAAGCCAAGCTGTAATCAAGTGCTTCAACTACATCTGATAAAGACATAGGTTTGAAGAATTTTAATGAGAAATTATAGATCCCGAGATCATGTAGTATTTCAATGATTTCTTCTCGAGACGCATCTACTTTGCTTTCACCAATTAGAATTGCTCCTCCAGAACCTGTTTTCCGAAGTTCAATCGGTGGTTTTTCTTTATTTACACGAATGCTACCATTATAGAGCTCTTCTATTAAAATATCCATTTGTTTTTTCGGGTCCTCAGAGAGATCTATCACGAAAACTATCAAGTCAGAGGCTCGTATTTGTGATAAAAGCATAGCTCCATTTTTAGATTCAGTACGTATATTTGGGAAAATACTTGGTAAATCAATTAATTGAATGATCGCTCCATCACAATCTAGTACCCCAGGTTCAGGTTTTTCAGTAGTATAAGGGTAGTCACCTACTTTTGTATTAGAGCCTGTGAGTATTCTCATTAACTGTGACTTGCCAGAGTTTGCAACACCGATAAGAGAAACTTGGGCATCTCCTTCTTTTGGAATAACCCAGGTTGGACCTTTTGAGAGAGACTTTAGCCTTCTCTTATTCTCCTCTAAATCTGATTTTAACTTTACTAATCGGCTTCTTAATCGAGCAACCAATTTTTCAGTAGCTTTATGCTTAGGAACAAGGGATATGAATTTCTCTAGCTTGATGATTTTATCTTCTGTAGTATTTGCTTCATTATATTCCTGTTCCGCTAGTTTGGCTTCAGGACTAAGATTTGTCGACATAGTTAAGACGTATGCTCCTAAACATTAAATATTCTACAAGGAAGAAATGTAGTTATAACTTTTTAATTCTTACCTCTTGCGAGATAAATCAATAAAAAAAAGAGAGTAGAGTGCGAAGTAAATCGCACTAAATAGACTAATTATCTTCGTCTTCTAATGATTGCACCTAATGCTGCTAAACCAATGATTGTTGGTATGGCAATAAACCAGGTGAAACCAGGAAGAATGTTGTTATTAATGATTTCAGGGGGATTATAAAGAGGATTTCTGATTTTGAAGTCAACTTCACCATGTATGGTACCAGTATCGAAAGAAGTGGAAGAATCATAAACTTCAATATCAATAACTGCTCTAATGTAAATGGCTGCTCCAATACCTGTGTCTGTGTAGCATATGTATCCATTTTCTTCTAGTGTATAAGTAGCTCCAGTATCATAAGCAACTTCTGGCATGATTGTACCGATAGTAAGATTATTTTCAACTTGAACATTTACTGCTTCTTGGAAGTAATAGAAACTACCTTTTTGTTTTAGTGCAAATCCGCCTTCGATTGCGTGGAAGATAAGTTCATCAGCTGGAGGATTGATGAAATCCATAAGTTCATCTATGTAAACTCCAACAACGGTGTCGCCAAGGATCATATAGCCTTCGTAGATTGTCCAATCAGGAGTTATTGCAGGTGCAATTCCTTCTGAGAATCCATGTGATGGTTCATCATAGAATGGTTCATCACCAGTAGTTATGGAACCAAAGAATCCATTGAAAACAACTGGTTCGGAACTTTTTTCGAGCATACCAGTTTCAAAATTACGGAAGTAAGTATCAGCCATATAATAACATCCTCTAACATCTGTAACAACAATACTCATTAGTGATTCTCCGACAAGAGCATCAGCTTCAGAAATAACATTGTTTAAATCTGTTTGATTAATGGCAGCATAGAGATCACCAGTACCAGTTACTGAAATATCAGCGATATCGACATCGAAAGCAATAACATCTCCGTTTGAGACTGGCAATGGATTGTATTCTTTAGAAGTAAATGAAATCTCAAAAGTATATCCTGAGAAATCAGTACCCATAAAGTAGATATCATCATAAATTAGATGAGTACAAATTCCATCAGATTTTCTCCAAGTACCAGAAATTTCTCCTGTACCATTTACAAAGGTTGCTGAGAAAGTATCCACAGTATCTGTTACTGTAAAGCCAATAGCACCTAATAATGTTGCATGTTCTGTATAGTCATCATTAATGAAGAACAACGATGGTCCACTACCATAAGTGTTATTCCAATGTGGAATACCTTCTACAACTGCACTTGGTGTAGCAGCACCAGCTGGTATGATATAATCTGTGGATATTAATCCATCACCAACTGTAATTGTTTCATCTTCTTCAAAAAGCAATCCTAAAGCATAGTTAATGAAATTACCTTCAACACCAGGTGCAAATTCATGATCATCTTCAACATACATGACCTTGATATAGAGAGTATTATCTGCAAAATTTGGTAAGGTAACATTTTCGGGCTCTGCTTCTGGTGGGAGTACTAGTTGATCAATGTTGTAATACAAAGTATCACCAGCGACTACTCCTATAGAAGAATCATAGTCTTGAGGAACTACTTGTGTTTGTTCTTGCACAGTTGTTCCCATCACAGATAATGCTGGGGAGAGCATTATCATTATAATTAAAAGTATAAAGGACTTGTTCATCCTCAAAATTCTTTCACCAATTTTAATTTTAGATAAACTGGTAATCTGGTTATTGTTATAAAACACTATGTATTGGGGTAAGGTCAAAAGTGAATTTTCCTTAAGTAATGAGTTAATTAAATTTTTACTTAAAAAAAGAAAAGAATAATGCGATAAAAATCGCATTAAAGTTAATTTTGGTTATATTCAGTTACTATTTCTTCTTCTTTCTATATACGAAACCAGCTACTGCTACAGCAAATAATGATGGAATAGCTATTATCCATGTAAAGCCAGGGAAGATGCCACCTTGTATAAGCTCGGGGGGATTATAGAGAGGATTTCGTAATTTGAAGTCGACGTGTATCTCTAAAGCACCTGTTCCTGATGCTGGGGATGCAGAATCATAATATTCTAGTTCAACATCAGCTCTGACTGCAATTGCTGCTGGGATTCCTTCTTCGGTATAACAAACATATCCTTCTTCATTTACGGTTATTCTTGATCCATCATCATAAACCATCTGAGGATCGACACCGTCTAATAATGATATAGTGAAAGATGAAGAATAATCGTAATTATCTTCAACATCGTAAGTAAGTGCTTGTTGCAAGTAGTAGAAATCTCTTTTCTGCACGAAATCAAAACTACCTCCAAGCGCATGATAAGTCATAGCATCAGTTGGAACTGAAAACAACTCAAGTATGTCAACAACATAAACACCAAGCATTGTATCATAGAGATTCATGTGACCTTCATAAATTTCCCAATCAGGGGTTACGAACGGAGCAAAATATGGGAAGTATGTATATGGTGATATTTCTGGCATTAGTGCTTCTGGAGAGGATGCTGCAACATAATAAAATGGCTGATTTGAAGTTAGAATTACTCCTAAGAATCCATTATAGACTATGTCTTCTGCAATTTTTTCCAATTGTTCAGTTTCAAAGTTATACATGTATACACTGCAGGAATAGTATAAACCAATGACTTCATCAATGATGAGTTTTTGGAAAATTTTTCCTTCGAGGGCAGCCATATCATCTAGAAAACTGTTAAGACTTGTTTGGTTGATAGATGTATACAAGTCCCCTGTACCAGTTACTTCAATATTAGCAATATCCGCTTCAAACTCAACAAAGTCACCTACTGTAACAGGCAATGGTTTGTACTCTACTCTATCAAGTGAAAGTTCAATTGTTGTATCAGTGAGATTCATACCCATAAAGTAGATATCATCAAATAATACGTGAGTACAAACACCATCTGATTTTCTCCAAGCGGCATTGATTAAACCAGTTCCATTGGTAACGGAAATTGAAAAAGTACTTGCTTCATTTGTAACTGTAAATCCAATTGCTTCCAACATTAATTCGTGAGTTGTCCATGCATCATTTACCACAAAAACCATTGGGGGGGCGCTAGTTCCATTAAAGTGTGGTACACCTCTTACTCCTGCAGCAGGAGTTGCTGCGCCTGCAGGAATGATAAAATCAGTAGCTAATAATCCTTCTCCAACGGTAAAGGTTTCTTCTTCACCGAAAAGCAATCCAACTGCATAGAAAATCATTGTCCCTGTTGTATCTGGGAAAACATAATTTTCAAAAACAGCTTCGATTTTTAGAAAGATTTGATTACCAGCAAAATCTGGTAATGTAACACCTGGAGTATCGAATCCTGGAGGAAATACAAGTTGGTCAATATCATAATAAATAGTATCGCCAGCTTGCACACCGACATCTGCATCCCAATAATTCGCAGAAACAGTAGTGTTATCATAAACTGTCATACAGAAAACTGAAATTACTGGGGTTAATGTTAACATAACAACTAAGAGTATTATGTATTTTTTCACTCTCAAAATTGTTCACCTTTGATTTATTCTAAACTATACCAAGAATTCTTGACATGTTTATAGCTAATAATTTGCATCCAACATTAATAAAGGGTTGCTCCTTTGACGTAAAGGACTTGAAGAAACAGAAAAATGACTTCATTATCATTCCATACTCCTTCTATTTGAAGCATTAAAGCTACTAATCTGTAAATACTAATAAAGAAAGAGATGTAATGTAGAAATATGCCAAAGAAACTAACTATTAGACATCTAGAGAGATGTGTTGGATGTCTATGTTGTGTGATGGCTTGTGCTCGAGAGAGATTCAATACTCTATCTATAGATCAATCTGCCATTAGAGTAAAGGCCGCAGGTCAAACAGCGTATTATGCAGTAGTAGTTTGTAGAGGGTGTAAAGATCCAGTTTGTTTACGAGCTTGCCCTACAAATGCTCTCCGGAAAAGAAAAGGAGGAGGAGTAATTCTAGATCCATCAAAATGTGATGCTTGTGGGAGTTGCGAAAAAGCATGTATGATCGGAGCAATTAGGTTAGATCAAAAACAAGGTATACCAATAGTTTGTATTCATTGTGGAAAATGCGTTCCTTTCTGTCCACATGGAATCTTAGAAATGGAGGAAGTTGAAGGATGAAGATCATTGATATTGATTTAACTAAAAGGAAAGTTAAAGCTACAGATGACGAAAAGCTCGTTAAATACTTGGGTGGAGTTATCTTAGCAACAGAGATCTTTACTAAGAATTGTCCGCCTACAATAGACCCATTATCCAAGGAGAATATTATAGTAATAGCTAATGGCCCATTAACTGCTGCTTTTCCAACTGCATCTAAGGCAGTAGCAATGTTCAAATCACCATTAAATAATGAGTTGGGTGAAAGCTATGCAGGGGGAAGAATGGCCTCAGCTTTAAGGTTTGCAGGATATGATGCTCTTATTATTAGAGGAAAAGCAACTCATCCTGTGTATATAGCAATCCATGATGATAGTATTACTATAAAAAATGCAGAATTATTATGGAATCTTCGAAGTGTATTCGCTGTTGGAAGAATATTAAGAGATGCTGAACCTCAAGGTCCAGGACGACGAAGTTTCGTGAGATCAGGACGAGCTGGGGATAGATTAGTAAAGTACGCAAATATCAATGTTGACAATTATCGTCATTTTGGTAGATTGGGTTTAGGAGCTGTTTTCGGTTCGAAGAACCTAAAAGCACTTGTAGTAGAAGGAACACAAGACTTTGTTTTTCCAGACATGAAGGCTTACAAGAAAGCCTATCGAGAAATTTACGATCATCTTAGTAACAGCGACGATATGGATAAATATCATAGACTGGGCACCGCTGCTGGTATAAAAGCAATTAATGCTATGGGAGCACTACCTACAAGGAATTTTAGTAGTGGTAAATTTGAGCATGTAGACAAAATTTCTGGAGAATATTTCGCTGATAATTTATTGTTAAGAAAAATCGCTTGTTCACAATGCCCTGTTGGGTGCATACATGTTGCATATCTTCGAGTACCCTACAAAAAAGAGGAGTACGACGTGGAAACTACTTTTGTTCCCTACGATTATGAGTTAATTTATGCGTTAGGGTCGAATTTAGGGATTGAATCTGGATCAGATGTATTGCGTTTGATCGAAATTGTTGACAGGAATGGTTTTGATATAATTTCATTGGGGGGAATTCTGGCATGGGCAACAGATGCATTTCAAGAAGGTTTAATCTCTGTAACTGATACTATGGGTGTTAATTTTGAGTTTGGTGATACTATAAATTATCTTACTGCAATTAATCTAATTATTAGAAGAGCAAATGATTTCTATTACACTCTCGGAGAAGGGATAGATGCTTGCGTTGAAAAATACGGTGGAGAACAATTTGCAGTAAGAATAGGTGGGCAAAGCCCCGCAGGTTATATGACAGGACCTGCAAGTATAATTGGACATATGATTGGGCAAAGACATTCACACCTTTGTAATGCTGGCTATAGTTATGATCAGAAAGCCTTCGGAAAGGAAATGAAACCAACTGAAGTTGTTGATTCATTAATAAAAGAAGAGAAATGGCGTTTAATACTCAATTCATTGGTAGTCTGCTTATTTGCTAGAAAGGTTTTCAATATTGAACGAACGTTAAGCAGTTTGAATTCTATTGGTAAAAATTATACTGAAAAATCCTTACTCAAACTTGCGGATGATGCATATCAGAAAAAGAATCAATGGAAAAAGGAAGCCGGACAAACATTTTCTATGGATAAACTCGCTGAACGTATATTCAGTTTTAAAACTCCACACGGGTTCATAAAGAGAGAATTCATTCATGAAGCAATTGAATATTATTCAAAGTTATCTAGTATTCCATTGAACTCTGAATAAAAAAGAAGAGAAAGGATATCCTAAATTTAGGAATTCCTATAATTTGTATTCATTGTGGAAATCATTTCTAGAAAAAAATCCAGCTTCTGACAATAAATTGCCAGTAGCAAATACTAATTTGTAAGTAATAAAATATTAAGTAATTTTTCACTTTTTTTACTAGTAGTAATCATAATTTGCTTATTTCCCAAACTAATTTATAATGAAATTGTACAAGAATCATAGGGGGAAATTATTGTGAAGAAAAAGACACAATTAACTTTCATTATAACTGTTCTAACGATAAGTTTGGTTTTTGGATTTAGTAATTTTCAATTACCAAATGCAATTCTACATCTTCGTTTTGATTATTTATTACTCAATGAACCTAACATGGTTATGCAAGTGTATAATATCACTGCAGGAAATAATACTCAGATGTGGAGTGACTCTGAGATGTATTATACAATGAGATTTGAGTCAAATATTGATTTGAATATTACTGTAACATCAACAGATGATAATGACGTTTATCCTGCACTATTTAGATTAACTATTCATGTAAATGCAATTCCGTATATTGTTGATCAAGATGATTATACATGGGAAGAAACACTCTATTATAGTGGTGATTATAATTATCTTATTTTCACCTATAATGAAATTACTTCAGTGAATATTCATACTGTATTAAACGAAACAGATAGAGAAGATACTAATTTCTGGGTTAAAGCAAGATACTTTGATACTTCAAGTTGGTTATATGAGGATTCTTCAACAGAAGAAGAGACTTTTCTTTCATTCCAAGTAATGCCTGGAGAAATTTGGGAAATATATGTTGAAACAGTCGGTAATCCAACTATTTATCCACTAAATTTTACAATGAATATAGATATTTCAGATAAAACAAGTGTAAATACTAATCCTGCGGAATTTAGTAGTTTTCTAACTGAAGAGGATAGCTCCCACTTTTATGAAATAGCCATTACTGAAGCTCCAATTAAAATGCGAGTATTTTATGTATCAAACTATACTCTAAACTTGTATATATTCAATACAACACATGAAATTTTCAACGAATGGGATCCAGGATGGGATTATACTTTCACTGAAAATGGTGATTATTTACTAAAAGTATCTTGGAATACTCCTATAGCTTTGACAAAGAACAACTATACACTAGAGATTCAAATCGGTGCATTAGAAGTAGATCTCGAACTGGATGAACTTTTAATTTTAGAAGATAATTTCTTCTCTACGAGTGATAATATACAATATGATATCAATATACCTGCAGGCCATTATCAATTCAAAATTCTGGAATTAGGTTCCCGTCATAATTGGGTTCTTAACTTTACACAAGGCTACTCTGATGGTTGGGCTAATTTCTACTATACTGTAACATGGATTCCACCCGTTTTCTTTCTGAAAACTCATAATTTCAAAGATCCAGTTTACTCAAAACTAGTTGATCAATCTTGTAGTCTAACATTTAATCTGAGCCAACATAGTTCTGCGTTAGATTTCAAAGTAGGACTTCTTATACAAGAATATATTTTACCTGATGACTATGAGGAAGACATCCTAACAGGTGAATTTCTAAATGAAGCTGATTTTGATATGTATAGAGTAAATGTTACAGAAACAAAATTCCTTAATATTTCACTTGATACTTCTTTACCAAATTCCATTGAAAATGTTTCAATACAAATCTATAATAACGAATTTGAATCAATTTATTTGTTGGCATTGAATGATTCTTATATAATCGAATTTGAACCACCTGCACCAGGAATCTATTATATTGTAATAAAATCTGATGGATCCTTAGGTGAATACTATCTATTAGTTAAAGTTCTGGAAGTAACAAAGAAAAGCTCAGGATTCGATTTTGCGATATCCATAATCAGTTTGCTAACAATAGAAATTGTCTGTTTAGTTTACTCGAGAAGAAGAAAGAAATGAAGATTTATTCTTCAGCTTCTTCTATACCCTCTTTTTCTTGTTTTTCTTTTGATAAACTCACTGAATGTCTTTTTAGTTTTAAGACTCGACATGGTTTCACAAAGAAAGAATTCATTCAAGAAGCAATTGAATATTATTCAAAAATCTCAAAGATCCCTATAACTTCTGAATAAAAAAGAAGTGAAAGGATATCCTATATTTAGGATTTCCCAAATATATTTTTCATTTTGTTTTTAACAGCCAGTCCGGATCAAATTTACCAATATAATCCACTGTTAAAAGTTTCCTGCCAGTAAAGAATGAAGTAAGAGGTCCAGTTTCTTGAACTATTATTTCCTTATTTTCTGGATTGTATTTTTCAATGTGTTTGAGTATCTCATCTGCTGCTTCTGGCCATCTGGTATGATTGATAAATAATGTCTTATTGTCTGGATGCATGTTTCGTAAAGCTTCTACTCCAAGATTCTTCATTTGTTGAATTATTAGATTATCATCTGCTCGGAGTTGTCCATAAATGTGTACTTCGCCATCGACATATCCACAAACTGGTTTAAATTTCAAAATGTTTGCTAAAAATTTCTTTGTTTTTGAAATTCGTCCTGCTCGGGCAAGATTATCCAGAGTATTCATTATTCCTTTTAAATGTAAATCAGGTAACCATTCTTCGACTTTCTTTACAACTTCCTCTTTTGATTTGCCATCAGATGCTAGTCTTGCTGCTTCAAGTGCTATTAATCCTAATGAAGAACAAGTAACTTGGGAATCATAGACACTGATATCTTTATCTTGTAAGTGTTGCTTAACAACACTTTGAGCTGTCCTGAATGTTCCAGACAGTTTTTCAGAGATAAAAAGACCAATGACTGTATCAGCAACTGTTAACGCTTCTTCAAAAGCCTTCAGAAAGACACCTGGACCCGGGATTGCTGTTGTTGGAATTTCTTCGTCAACAAGACTATAGTATTCATCCCAAGTAATGCCTTTCTCTATTCCCTCAACTTTGTATGTTTTACTTTCAAAATTTATCAAAATTGGCAGAATAGTTATTTTATGTTTTTCAACAAACTCTGGTGGAAGATCCGATGAAGCATCTGTAATAATTGCTACTTTTCTTTTATTCATAATTATAAATCTCCTGTTATTTAATCACACAATTAGGTGATTAGAATTTAAAATAATTATAAGTTTATAACTTTTTTTTACCGACAAATACTTGCTTAATAAAAAAAGAAAAGGAGAAAAGCTCCAAAAAGAGCACAAAATTACTTTCTATTTTGTATCCATTAGCCAATTTGAATCGAATTTTCCTATGTAACCAAAAGCTAGCAATTTCTTTCCAGTATAGAAAGCATTTATTACACCAGTTTCTTGGATGATTATTTCTTTCTTCTCAGGATTTACTGTGTTAAGATAAGCAACTATTTCTTCTGCTGCTTTAGGCCACCGAGAGTGTGCAAGAAATAATGTATTGTTATCCTCAACCATGTTTTGTAATGCTTGCTCACCAAATTTCTTCATTTGTTTAATGATTAGGGCATCATCAGCTTTAATATTACCATACACATGTATTTCATCATCAACAAAACCTAAAACTGGTTTGTAATTCAGTATGTTAGCAAAGAATTTCTTAGTTTTTGATAGCCTTCCAGTTCGTACAAGATTATCGAGTTGGTTAATGATTCCAGCATAATTTACCTTCTTAATCCAATTTTCAACTTTCTTACAAACATCAGCTTTAGTATGTCCAGCAGCTGCAAGACGAGCTGCTTCTACGACAACAACTCCAACACCCACACTGTTAACACCAGCGTGATAGATACTAATGTCATTATCTGGCATATGTTGTTTCGCTACCATTGTGGCAGTATTATATACTCCAGAAAGCTTATTTGAAATGAAAATTCCGATAACTGATTCTGCAATTTCAAGTGCTTTGTTAAAAGTTTTCATAAACACTCCTGGACCAGGTATTCCTGTTGAAGGAACTTCCTTCTCAGCAATTTTGTAGAATTCATCCCAAGTAAATCCTTTCTCAATACCCTCGGATTTAAAGGATTCTTCCTCAAAATTCATCAGAATTGGAAGTATTGTGATATTATATTTTTCCTCTAATTTGGGTGGTATATCACCAGAGGCATCAGTTACAATCGCTACTTTTCTTTTATTCAATGTTGGAAATCTCCGTAAAACAATAATTGCTTATTTTTATCGATTAATATGTAAGAAAACTTGCATTTATTTAACTTTTATGTACATGGATTCATTAATTACTAAGAAATTTGTATTTACAAGATAAATTTGATTTACTTTCATTATAGATAATTTTATTTAAGTTGAATATTTTTCTGTTGGAATATCTTCATTAGAATTTAAATTACAGTATTAGAGAGTATTTAACATATGGTGACAATATAATGAATTCATACGAAAAATTAACTCCTCCAACAAATGGTGAAAAAATTACAAAAGATAAAGATGGAAACCTTATCGTTCCTGATAAACCTATTATTCCTTATATAGCTGGGGATGGTATTGGACCAGAAGTAGTGGATGCAATGCGAACAGTAGTTGATGCTGCTGTAAAAACCGCCTATAAAGGTAAAAAAGAAATTATTTGGTTTGAGATTTACGCGGGAGATAAAGCTCGAGTTATCTATGCTCCTGACGTTACTGAAAAGCAACTCAAGGATATGGACCTCAAAGATGTTAGAAACCTCTTTCTACCTAAAGATACGTTGAAAGCGATAACTGATTATAGAGTTGCTATTAAAGGACCTCTCACTACACCTATAGGGGGAGGATTTAGAAGCTTAAACGTAGCAATTAGACAATTACTAGATCTTTATGCTTGTGTTAGACCAGTTTCTCATATTAAGGGTGTTCCTGCACCAGTAAAAGCACCTGAGAAAGTAAATATGGTTATTTTCAGAGAAAATATAGAAGATGTTTACTCTGGAATAGAATTTGAACCAGAATCAGAAGACGCAAAGAAATTAATCAAATATATGAATGATGAACTAGGAACCAAGATAATTATGGAATCTGGTATTGGAATAAAACCAATGTCTTGGGTAAATACTTCGAGATTAGTTAGAAAGGCTATTAGTTATGCTTTAGACAAAGGATATGATTCAGTTACCCTTGTACATAAAGGTAATATAATGAAGTTCACTGAAGGCAAGTTCAAGGAGTGGGGTTATAAATTAGCTGCTCAAGAATTTTCTGACACTGTTATTAGTGAAAATGATCTTTGGGCAAAGCATGATGGAAAACTACCGAAAGGTAAAATCTTGATTAAAGACAGAATTGCGGATTCAATGTTTCAACAAATTCTACTTAGACCAGATGAATACGGTGTTCTTGCATTACCAAACCTAAATGGTGACTACATAAGTGATGCTTTAGCAGCTCAAGTTGGTGGCTTAGGTTTTGCTCCTGGAGCAAATATTGGTGATGAAGCTGCAGTATTTGAAGCAACTCATGGAACTGCACCAAAACATGCTGGTAAAAACAAAGTAAATCCTGGATCAGTTATCTTTTCTGCTGTAATGATGCTTGACTATATGGGTTGGACAGAAGCTTGTGATATCATTAACACTGCAATAGAGAAAACTGTTCTGCAAAAGAAAGTTACCTATGATATTGCTAGACAATTGAAAGATGTGACACCTTTAGGAACATCCAATTTTGCAGATGCAATAATTGAAAATATGTAAAAAAAATCACTACAATCGAAGGTCCTTGATTATGAGTGGTAAAAATATTGTTCAGAAAATCTTAGAAGCTCACAATATATCTGAGAAACCAATAAATGAATTCAAACTTGGTGATCCAATATTCGTAACTATTGATCAATGTATAACACAAGATGCTACTGGAACTATGGCTTGGTTGGAATTTGAAGCAATTAATATTCCAGAGGTAAAAGTTCCTTTAGTAATTTCTTATATTGATCATAATATGTTACAAACTGATTTTAGAAATGCTGATGATCACCAGTTTCTGCGAACCATTGCAGCTAAGAAAGGGGCTATCTTATCAAAACCAGGAAATGGTATAATACATCAAGTTCATCTTGAGAATTTCGCTACACCCGGTAAAATTATGCTTGGAACTGATTCTCACACACCAACGGGTGGTGGTGTAGGATCTCTTGCAATAGGTGTTGGAGGATTAGTAGTTGCCACTGTTATGGCAGGAGAACCCTTTGAGTTAAAATACCCGAATGTTGTAAAAGTGAATCTTAGTGGAAAACTAAATCGTCCATGGGTTACAGCTATGGATGTTATTCTTGAACTCCTAAAACTCCGTGGTGTCAAAGGTGGATTAAAATCAATCTTTGAATACTCAGGTCCGGGAGTAAAAGATCTCACAGCACCAGAGAGGGCGACAATAACAAATATGGGCGCAGAATTGGGTGCAACAACTTCCATATTTCCAAGTGATGAGCTAACAAAACACTTCTTAAAAGCACAAAACCGAGAAGAGGATTATACTTTACTCGTTGCTGATGATGATGCTGAATATGATGAAATTGTGGAAATTGACCTTTCTAAGCTAGAACCAAATGTTGCATTACCACATAGTCCAGGTTCTGTCGTAAAAATACGGGAATTAGTAGAACGAGTACCAATTTCAAAGCTTCTCGAGCGATTCCCAAAGAAAGTTCATGTAGATATTAAAACACACGTAGGAAGATTGTATGAACGTAATTTAGAAGTAGATCAAGTCTGTGTTGGTAGCTGTACTAATGCTTCTTATCTTGTCCTTGCTACTACAGCTTCAATTCTAAAAGATCAAACTGTCGCTTCAAATATTAGTATGACTGTTTCCCCCGGTTCAAAAAATGTTTTCATGCAATTAGCAAAAGAAGGGCTTTTAACAGACATCATTGGTTCTGGTGTTAGAATACTAGAAAGTGGTTGTGGTCCTTGTATTGGGATGGGGCAAACTCCACCAACAAATGGGATTTCTGTAAGAACCTTCAACCGTAATTTCTATGGTCGAACTGGCGAAAAAACTGCTGGGGCATATTTGATGAGTCCGACATCTGCTTCGTTAATAGCACTTAAAGGAAAATTTGTCGATTCACTAAAAGAGAAAACAATTAAACCAAAAATCTTTGATGAACCAGATGATTTCATTACCTCAAAAAACATGTTCATTTATCCCCCAAAAGATAAGTCAGCACGAGAAAAAATAGAAATCATTAAAGGACCTAATATTGCTGATTGCCCAATAAATGATCCCTTATCATCTGAAATAAAAGGTCTTGTTCTATTGAAAACTACAGATGATATTACTACAGATGACATAATGATGGCTGGCGCAAAAGTTTTACCATTACGATCAAACATTCCTGCCATTTCTCAATACGTCTTTAATCCTATAGATGAAAAGTTTGTTATTAAGGCTAAAAAATTAAATCCTAATAATAAGCGACGGGTTTTTATTGTAATTGCAGGGAACAATTACGGACAAGGTTCAAGTAGAGAACACGCAGCAATAGCTCCAATGTGGTTAGGATTAGGAGCAGTATTAGCAAAAAGCATAGCACGAATACATCGAGACAATTTAATTCAATGGGGAATGTTGCCACTCGAATTTGTTGATCCGAAAGACTATGACAAAATAAATCAGGAAGATGTTTTGATTTTGAAAGGTTTAGATGCCCTTCGAGAGGGGATTTCTGAAATTGAAATAAAAAATGAAACAAAAGAATTCACTTTTAAAGCAAAGTTAAACCTTTCATCAAAGGAAATTGAAATGTTGAGTAAAGGTGGAGCATTACCTTTAATTAAAACAAAAATCTCACAAACAATTAATCTAGCTGTTCGCTCAGAGGATTTCCTCTAAGCATGTTATATTTAATTAAAAATGTAAAAGAAATTATAGAGAAATTTGAGGTAAGGAAAATGAAAATTGTGAGAACTGCACAAGCTGGTACATTGGAATCACAAGATATACTCATTATGGTTCATAAGGGTAAACCAAATACGGGTTTAGTGATAGAACTTGAGAGTCCATCTGTAGTTCAATATGGTAGGAAAATTCGAGAAGAAATTCAATCCATTGTAGAAAATTATGGTGTTGAAGACGTCATTATCAAAGCAATCGATAAAGGAGCTCTAGGATTTACAATTAAAGCAAGAACAGAAGTTGCGATTATAAGAGCAATATCAAAAAAAGAATCAAGCAGGTTATAAAATGAGCACAAAGAAAGATTCTTTCAAGTTTGCCAAAAGAACTATTGAAGATGTCACAAAAATACGTCGAACTAGACTATATATTCCAGGTAATAATCCTGCAATGATTCGAAATTCACCTTTGTTTGGTGCTGATCAAATAATCTTTGATTTAGAAGATGGTGTTGCTGTAAATCAAAAAGATGCTGCAAGAGCTCTAGTACGTAATGCTTTACAAGAGTTGGATTTTGGCGATACAGAAGTTACAGTAAGAGTGAATGCTCTCGATACTGAATTCTTTGAGAATGATATACATGAAATTGTACCTGTAAAACCATATGCTATAGTACTTCCAAAATCTGAAGATGAAAAACAAATGCTCGATGTAAATGATCATATAATGATCACTGAAGAGAAAAGTGATTTATCAATAGGAACAATAAAATTAACACCTATTATTGAATCAGCTTGGGGCGTGCTAAGAGCTGAAAATATCGCTTTAGCTTGTGATAGAATTGTGGGAATAAGCCCAGGTGGGGAGGATTTAACAGCTGATTTGGGAGCAGAAAGAACAACTGAAGGAGAAGAACTCCTCTACATTAGATCAAAATTAGTTTTAGCAGCAAGAGCAGCTGGAATTCAGGTGTATGATACTGTTTATACAAATGTGAGAGATATTCAGGGGCTTTATCATCAAACTGAAAGAATTGTTCGTTTAGGTTTTGATGGAAAAGCTTGTATTCATCCCTGTCAGATAGAACCAATCCATAACGCCTTCAAACCTTCAGACAGTGATATTGAACGAGCTAAAAGAATTATTGATGCCTATAATTTAGCTCAAGCAGAAGGTGTAGGAGTTATTTGTGTAGATAATAGAATGATTGATGTTCCTGTTGTAAAAAGATCGGAACGAATTTTGAAACGAGCAGAAGCTGCAAAGAACAGGTAAGCAGAGGTAATTTGAATGGATTACAAAGTAAACGTTGTGGGAAGAAAAATACCCACTGAAATCGTTGGAAAGAAAATATTCCCTTTTATGGGCATAGGAAGAGCTCAATTGCCTGATAGAAAAGTTGCACCAAAAATTAGAAGACGATTACCTGGGGAAACAAAACTCTTAGCAACAATTGAGGAAGCAATCACAAAATCTGGTTTAAAGAATGGGATGACCATAAGTTTTCATCATCACTTTCGAGGTGGTGATAAATTAATGAATATGGTGATTAAGAAAATTGCTGAGATGGGTATAAAAGACATAACACTTGCACCTTCATCGATTCATCCCATCCATGCACCTTTAATAAACTATATCGAACAAGGTGTGATTATCAATATTCAATGTGGCGTTACTGGACCAGTTGGTGATGCAATCTCTCAAGGAAAATTGAAAGGATTATTAACAGTGAGAAGTCATGGTGGAAGAGCACGATCAGTTGAAGATGGAGACTGCCATATTGATATAGCATTTATTGGTGCACCAACAGCTGATGAATTCGGAAATCTTAACGGTGTTGATGGAAAACAGGCATGTGGACCACTGGGTTATATGGTTCCAGATGCACAATATGCTGATATGGTTATTGCAGTAACAAATAATCTTGTTCCTTTTCCTTGTAACAATATAAGCATTAATCAAAATCATGTGGATTATGTAGTTCAAATAAAGGACCCAATTGGTGATCCAACAGGCATTGTTTCTGGAACAACTCGAATTACAAGAGATCCTGTTAGATTAAGAATTGCTAGAAACTGCGTAAGTGTTATCGAAGCATCTGGTTTGTTAAAAGATGGTTTTTCTTTCCAAAGTGGTGCTGGTGGGATATCATTAGCTGTTACACAATTTCTTGGTGAACGAATGCTCGAACTAGAAATTCAAGGTTCTTTTGGTATGGGTGGTTCAACTTCTGCTTTAGTACAATTATTAGAGAAAGGGCTTTTTAGGAGACTTCTCGATGTTCAAGCTTTCGATAAAGAGGCTATTCGTTCATTAAAAGAAAATCCAAATCACATAGAAATAGGTGCAAGTCAATATGCAAATATTCATAGTAGTGGTGCAGCGGTTGATGTTCTTGATACAGTGGTTTTGGGTGCAACAGAAATTGATGTTAATTTTAATGTAAATGTAGTTACTGAATCAGATGGTAGAATACTACATGGAATTGGTGGGCATCAAGATACCTCGGAAGGAGCAAAATTAGCAATCATTGCAATTCCATTACTTCGTGGTCGAAATCCAGTTGTTGTAGATAATGTTACTACTTTAACTACTCCAGGGATGAATATTGATGTAGTAGTAACTGATTATGGTATTGCTTTGAATCCCGAAAGCAAATATTATCGTAGAATCAAAAGAGCTGAAGATTTGAGGTTTAAAACAATTGAACAACTTCGAGATACAGCTTATACTCTTGTTGGCGGTCCACCTGATCCAATACCTTTTGATGACCGGATAGTTGCTATAATTGAACATCGTGATGGAACAGTTTTAGATGTTATTAGAAAAATAAGTGACTGAATTCTTTTGTGATGGAATTTTGAGTGACCTAAATGATTTACGATGGCAAATACTTGATGCTAAAGAAGAAAGATGGTTAAAACAAAAAGCATTTGTAAATTTATACAAATCAACCCTGATTGTTTTTAAAATGAATATACCTTCTTGGCCCAAAATTTCAACTGACATTTTAGTTGTCTTTCATAAATCTTTGGAAATTTTCAAGGAGAATTTGACCAGTTCCAAAATTGCTTTTCGATTAATTGAAATACAAGAAACTCTTCTAGGTCCTGAAGCATTTATTTCTACTAAAATGAATGCAAATGATATTAAAGATTTAGCAATTCATTTCGAAGAATATCATAATATTGGTCGATTTTTTGACGTTGATGTTATTGATAATACTGGTAAAATGATTGAAAGAAAAATTAAACGAAAATGCTTCTTATGTTCAGAACAAGCAATAGATTGCATGAGAAACCAAAGACACAGCCCTGAAGAAATCAAAGAATATTTTGATGAGAAGATTGCTAATTATTTAAAATCTTAAACCCCAATAATTACTTCTTCGAACTTTGATGGATCACTGACTATAAAATTAACTAATTCAATATACATGCTCAAAACCTCATAGGCTTTTTCTCTGGATCTAAATTTTGTAGAAAGAGTAAGTATATTGATCATGCTTAAACCTTCTAATTTTACTCCTCCTTCGATAGTAGAAACTAGAAACATAACCCAAACAGGTTTGTTTTTTGCAAAGAGTGAATCTCTAGGATGCGTTCGAGCAAAAATTACTCGAGCTTTCCCTTTGTAGTTTTCCCCGAATTCATTTTCTAAACTATCGACTTCGATAACTCGTAAATTATGGAATCTTTTTTTGGCTATGATTTCATCAAGTCTAATAATCCAATCATACCTTAAAATAATAGAACTACTACTATCTTGTTCCAAGAAAATCCAGATAGGACAGTATTGATGCCTTTTTTGCCCCATCATTTTTTCATTTAACATAACAGTCCAAAGTTTTTCTCGTAAGCTTTTCATGTCAATATTAACAGGTCCTTTTCTAAACTCTTCTCGATCAACGATTGCTTGTGCATCTTGCTGCATTTGTGCTAGTTTTCTTTCAGCTTTGGGTTTTGAATAAACAGTGCCTTCTAATACCACCATTCCAAGTTTCTGAATAACAACGCGAGAAATTGCTGCGACAGGTAATTGTGTAACAATTTTTATCCACTCTAAGCTAACTTCATCTCGATTACCTATGAGCTCTTTAATTGAGCTAAGCATTTCTTCAGTAATCTTCTGTTCCTTATCCTTAGAGGTCAAATTTCTTCTCTCCGGTATATTCCTTTCAATAAACCTTTGATGGGGCTTTATTTGAGGGTTTAAATACAATTTTACTTAATTATATTTTTTCTTGTTTTTCAATTACTATTTCCTTGCCCTCTGTAAGCATTTTCATAATTTTCTCTCTCCCAGAATCTAATAATCTCCAAATAGTACCTCTTGAAACATTCATTAATAAACCGGCTTCTTCTTGATTTAGTCCCTTTAAATCAATTAATCTCATTGCTTCATATTCAGCAATAGTTAAATTCAGCTGATTTTCTGAAAGAGTTGGATGTGGAGTAATCTTTGTGATTTTAGGATAATCTTCTATTATAATTTCTTTTAATGGTCTTCCACGTATTTGTAGTTCACTATCAGAATCACCTAAAGATTTTCTTCTTCTACCTCCTCTTCCTCCTCTGCGTCGATACATTCTCATTTTCTGCACCTTGTATCAATACTAACCTCTTGTTTTATAAGTTTTATATTTTATAAACTAAAATATTTTTGTGCATATGAACATAAAGATTTTTATAGTAAAAAACGTATTTATTTATGTGCTAATGCACAAAAATCAAAAAGTGATATTTATGAGTAGTCGTGGAAGAAGATCCTCTGATAGAGGTAGACATAGAAGAATGTATGAATTAACGGGAGTACCAGGTTGGATAAGATTTGGTACCATGCAAGACGGAAGAAGTGGACGAGGATTAGGTCCTTGTGCAGAATATCTGCAAAGAATTGGTAAATTTGATGAATTTCTAAAAGATTTTGCTGCAAAAAATCCGGGTTTAGCAAACACCTTTGGAGATTTTGATAAAAATCCTGATTATGAGAAAAATTTGATTTCCGATCAAATAAGGTTCCTTGAAGAAGAACTTAAAGATCTTAAAAGAAGATCAAAAGAGTTAAGATAAAGTAGCTAAGATTTGGTGGTTCAAAATGAAAATTGCAATATCTTCTAGTGGTGACAATTTACAATCCGAAGTTGACCCTCGTTTTGGTCGATGTAAGAATTTCATAATCATTGAGATTTCCGAAATGTCTTTAGCTGTTCATCAGAATAGTGCCCAATTTGTGGGGCATGGCGCTGGAACAAAAGCTGCTCAAGATCTATTAAAATTGGGTGTGTCTGCTATAATTTCTGGAAACATTGGTCCCAATGCTTTTCAAGTGTTAAGTGCTGCGAATATCAGAATGTATACAAGTTCAGGAACAATAGAAAATGTAGTAGAAGCTTACAAGAAAGGACAATTAATAGAAGTGACACAACCATCCAATGCAGGTCATATGGGTAGAGGTTCTGGGCGTGGTAGACGTTCTTGACTGTGAAGGAGAATCTAGTCTAAAAAACTTCTATATATAAAATGTAAGTAATAATTAACATGAGTGATAAAAATGAAAATAACTTTTCCAACAAATGATCTTAAAGGTTTAGAAAGTCAATTGGCAGACCATTTTGGTCGTGCACCAACATTTACAATAATTGATTCTGAGACGGAAGAACTAAAAGTTATAGATAATTCTGGTGAGCATTTCGGTGGTCGTCAATCCGCTCCAGTTCTTATTGTTAATAATGGAACAAATGTACTAATATGCAAAGCTTTAGGACGTAAAGCAATAGCTAAATTTGTAGAATTTGGCATAGAAGTCTACATTACAGAAAAACTTACTGTTAAAAATGCACTTGAAGCCTATAATAAGCAAGAACTAAGAAAGGCAACTGAAAGTGAAGCTTGTGCAGAAAGTAAACATCATTGAATAAATTTCTACAGCGATGCTATTACTATTTCCTAATTCGTTTAAGGATGCAAGATAAAGAGATGACAAACTACTTATGAAAATCAGTATAGCTAGTGGTAAAGGGGGAACAGGAAAAACAATTATAGCAACTAGCTTAGCACTTTCTCTCAGAAATTATCAATTTCTGGATTGTGATGTTGAGGAACCAAATGCCCACATTTTTCTGAAACCTAAGTTTCACACTACGAAAAAAGTATTAGTTAATGTTCCATTAATTAATAATGCGAAATGTACAAACTGTGGTATTTGTTCTGATGCATGCGAATTTAATACCCTTGTTCAATTACCTGATCATGTTATTTTCTTCGCAGATTTATGCATGAGCTGTAATGCTTGCAAAGTATTGTGCCCAGAAAACGCCATTTCAATGGTCAAAAGAGAAATTGGTGAACTAAAAATCGGAGATGCGAAAGAAAACACTTTATTTGTCAATGGGTTACTAAAGATTGGCTCTCCAAGATCTATACCAATAATTTCTGCAGTGAAAGATTGCATTGATAATTCAAAGACCGTTATTTTGGATGCTCCTCCTGGTAATTCTTGTCCGGTAATTGAGACTATTTCCGATACCGATTTCTGTCTGCTTGTGACTGAACCAACTCCTTTCGGTTTATGGGACCTAAAAATTGCAGCTGAAGTTACTAAAAAACTCGCACTTCCAACTGGAGTTATAATCAACAAATACGGCTTAGGATATGAAGAACCAATAGAGGAATATTGTAAGGATGAGAACATCCCAATTCTCATGAAAGTTCCATTTGATCGTTCCATTGCTGAAGCGTATTCTGAAGGCATACCATTAGCAGGTCATGATAAAGAATGGCAAAAGAAATTTAGAGATTTGTATGCAACAATTCAGGAGCTTGTAAAATAAGATGTTTAAACAAATAACAGTTATTAGTGGTAAAGGTGGAACTGGAAAAACTACTCTTACTGCTAGTTTTGCGTATTTGACTCGAGGAAAAGCAATTTTTGCTGATGCCGATGTAGATGCCCCTGATTTACATTTAATATTACATCCGACGATTATTTCTGAAGAGGAACTATACATTTCTAAAAAAGTAAAAAGAGATGAAGAGAAATGCATTAAATGCAATAAATGCGGTGAAGTATGTGAGTTCAAAGCAATAACTGCTGATGAAATAAATTATTTTAAATGCGAAGGCTGTGGGTTATGTGTTCATATATGTCCAGAAAAAGCCCTTTCAATGGAACCTATTCTGTCAGCAAAAATTTTCGAATCACAAACAAGATTCGGAGTATTTGTTCACGCAGAAATGACAATTGGAGAAGGAACCTCAGGAAGAATTGTTGATCAAATTAGACAAAAAGCTAGAAAGATAGCTGGAACGAAAAAGCTAGATTACGTCGTTGTTGATGGTTCACCAGGGATAGGGTGTCCTGTTATAGCTTCGATCACAGGAGTTGATTTGGCTTGCATAATTGTTGAACCTACTTTAAGTGGAATTCATGATTTAGAGCGAATTTTTGGTGTAGCGCAACACTTCAAAGTAAAATCAGTTGTTTGTATTAACAAATTTGATTTAAACATAACAAATACAAATAATATCATTCAATTTTGCAGAAAAAACAACATTACAGTTGTTGGAAAAATACCTTTTGACAAGATAGTTCCTAAAAGTATCATTCAAGGGAAAAGTACTTTTGAGTTAGAGGAAAATCCAGTTTCAAAGGAAATAACAAGTATTTGGAAAAACATTCAAACTGAATTATACGCTTAAACTCTTGATTCCTCAAGAAAAAATGCATAAAGTGGAAATTTGGTTAAGCTTGCTCTAAACAAATAGTATTAAAATCACCTTTTATTTTCGTATGTTACAAAATTACAAATTGCTTTAGGTTATAGACAAATGGCTTTTCAAAATATCACAAATAACAAAAGTCAAATCATAAATATTTACTCAATTAATTGTGATACTTGCCAGAAGAATATCGAGGTTCCAATAAAGAAATCTGATAAAGAAAGTTCATCAGGAGGAATTTTTAGAATAGTGGCTATTCATCAATGCTTTGATGAACAAGTAGCTTATCTCTTGTTTTTTGATGATCATTTAGCCTTAAGACAGAAGGTCGTTACTCCTGTAACAATTGCTGGAATTCAAGAAAGTGATATCTTCAATGAGTTTCAAAAAACTATTTTGAAGCAGTATGGTGGATTTAATTTTCTTAGAAAGATGTTCAATAAGGATTTAGCTAAAGTAATTTATGGCATTATTTTAGGACAACAAGTAGTGATAGTAGGGAATAAGGTCGAAGTAGAAGCTTCAATATTTAGCTTAGAATTATTCGCTGGCCACAGAAATTTTATTTGTGATTCTTGGATCGAGGAAAAATCTCTTGCTGATATTATAGGAACAAAACCTGATTTAGTAAAATTTTATCCAAATTCAATAATTGTTGATCTTTCTAAAAAAGAAATTATGCGGGGAGAGGAAAATAGCTATGCTTTAAGTTTACTTAATTTTCTCTACGGTGTTTCCGACATAGAAACCTTTGAGGAGATAATTAAGAATGAAATAAATGCTGTATTAGAAATCACAAAAGAGTTTATCCTAGTTGAGGAATTAAGTGAAATAGAATCTTATCTTTCAACATTAACTTTGGAAGAAGTTCCTCAAGAGGTTATAGAATTAGTTGTTGCACTTTCTGCACAATTGAATCATATTATTGCCCATTATTACAGAAGTAATTATGAAATTATTTCACCACAAAAAGCAGTGGAAATAATACCAAATAGAATATGGTTTTTTGATTTTATTCTGCCAGAAGTTTATTTCTATGAGATAAAAGATGATTTGCCTTATAATTTCAAAGAGGAAAAAATACTAAATAGAATAAAAAAATTAATTGCTACTGAAAGATACAATCTGTTATTGCATGAATATTTTACTCCAATGAATCATTATGTAATTGATTTACAATCCGAAAAATGTTTATTATTTTGTTTTCCAAGATTAGAAGAAGATACTGCTCATATCGCTTACATATTGAAATTCTTACAAAATGGCATTCAGAATAAACATTTCTTGGAACAAAACAACCAATATATAATTGATCAAATCAAAGACAATTGGTTAGATGATTTCGCATCTTTTAAACTTAAACCGGAATTACAAATACTCATAGATGTGCGCGAAAAATTGCCGGTATTTTTTGAAGATTCGATTCTTGATTCATATTACTTTAGGACAAGAGTATGTGAACCTGATTTTAAGAAATTTATAACGGAAATAATAGATCTTATTCTAAAAGAATTTCATACTGAACCCAAAATGCATCATGTTGATGATCTCTACACTCTAAAGGGTGTAATAAGCGATTTGAAAGCTGATAACGCATCTGAGAATGAAAAAATCGAAATAAAGTATAACCTTCATCATTACATAAATGAACGTGGTGAAACTAAAACAGTCAATCTTATTCTAGACCTCTATATAACAACAAAATACAATCAGTTCGGTCTTGAGACCTTTGCGTTGTATGATTCTCTCTATAAGAAATTTGCAGAACTCATTAAGAAAGCAATGAATAAATGTCTTTGATAATCATATGGATTTCTTGGTTGGCTTCTTAGTCGCTGTTTTAGTTGTTTTCTTTGTTGTCTTCTTCTTTTGTCGTCTTTTTTCAGCGCTTATTTGTTTGTAGTATTTATGAACTTCTTTGTTGACTATATTCCTACATAGAAATTCAAAAGTCTCACGAACGTTAATATTACTTTTTGATGAAGTCTCTATAAAACCAATTATGTTTAAATTATGGTCATCTCTTGAATTTATAAACTCTTTAACCATTTCAGGTTCTATTTCTCTTTCATCCAAGAGATCATTCTTTGTAGAAACAATAACTATTGGAATGTTTTCATCGCAGTTCTCCCTAATTAAGGGGATCCATTCATGATACAAAGAAAAGAAAGTATCAATCCTAGTACAATCATAAGCGAGAATGATGCCTTTACTTCCAGAAAGAAACCTATCCATAATTTGTCTAAATTGTGGTTGACCAGCAAGATCCCAAACAGACATTACTACTTTGCCAAAATCAGTATCAACGTTATGAGTGAAAAATTGAACTCCGATAGTTATCCTGTAGTTATCAAAAAAATCATCCAAGATATAACCCATTGCTCTTTGACAGAGAGTAGTTTTTCCTACCCCCCCAACGCCTGCAATTGAAATTTTAACCAAATGACTTTTGCTTCTTTCCAAGGGTAAGCCTGTTTCAAGTGTCTTTCTTGTAATGGTAGACTTAGCATTGTTGGTCTTAGCTGAAGGCATATTTTATTTTAGTAACTCTTTATTTTTAACTTCTTTGTCTGATAAGATGTTGGACAAAGATAGTGAAAATGGCATAAAAATTAAAGTAGCAATGAAATATCTGAAGCAATTCTTTTCGCTTTTATGGTAATAAATGGTAATCTGCATTTTTTATCGCATTGTAGAAAGAGATAGATCTTCTCATTTGAAAAAGCAATATAATTCGCATCTTCAGCTCTAATAATGAAATGATTAATTTCCTTTTTATTGGCTTTTTGTAATTGATTCTTAAGACTCTCAAGTAATTCTAAGGCATCATGTTCATTTAGAGTTTTAGTGGAATCCCCCCAGCGATTATAACAAAAAATCAATTCTCCTTGTATAGTAAGGATATCTAGTCTGAGAATTCCTCTCATGGAAATAAGTTCAGAAACCATTTCACTAATTTCTTTGGGGAAATTTTCAGAAAGATGTGTATATGGTCCATTAGAATTGTGATTGTTATGACTGTTAGATTGTTTCCTTTTCCTGATCAAATACTAGACCCTCAGTTATTAGTGGAACATTTTTGTCGAGGATTTATTCGACAATAATGTTTTATAGTAATTTACAGTTTAAAGTCTATTGAATAGTGTAAATTTGGATTATTTTTGTCCAATGATAGTTTTTGGTTTAATTTTTCTACATATATTGTTGATAAATTAGACATTTATTTATTATTATAAAAAGTTAATTAATGATTTATACAACATCCATTCTCGTCGAAAAATCGACGAATAATTATCGTGTTTTCGAAAATATTTAATTAAACATTTGTTTTATTAAATAGCCATTTATCTGAATATTTTTTAACGCTAACTATTTTAATAACTGATGTGCATTAGACACATATAGTTGATTTCTATGGGTCGACGTAAAATAATCTCTATAATCGGTGGGAGCGCCCAAACATCTTTGGAAGAAGACAGAGCTATTGCCTTAACCATTGGTAAATTGCTAATCGATAATGGTTATAGAATTTTATGTGGTGGGTATGGTGGAGTCATGGAAGCAGTTTGTAAAGGTGCTAAATCCTCAAAAAAGTATAGAGAAGGAGATACTATAGGAATCATCTCGACTCTTGAATCCGATGATGCGAATGAATTCTGTGACATAGTAATTGCAACAGGAATTCATTATGCTAGAAATCAAATTATTACAGCTTCTGGAGACGCAATTGTTGCAATTGGTGGAGGATCCGGAACACTGAGCGAAATTGCTTTTGCTTGGCAAATGGGGAAACCCATCTTCTCGTTTAAAAAAACTGGTTGGTCTGGGAAGTTATCTGAAATGCAGTTAGATAATAAACGATCCGATACCATAATAGGATATGATACTGCACAACAATTAATAGAAAAACTAAACGCACTATTTTAGTTAATCATTTATTTTATTGTTTAATACTTCAACTAATGTTTTTCTCATTACTTATCTTCGTCGGAAAATCGACGAGAAAATAAGGTCTCAAAAAAATGAGACAAAAACGAGTAAATATGATACAGTGCTACAATTTTATTTGAATATTGCAAACAGGACATACGGGATTATCTTTTAACCAATCTAGTAAATGATTGTGATGAAAAAGTGAAGTACATTTTGGACAAATTAGGATAACATGTCCTTCTTTCACAGTTTTATTGCATAAAGAATAAATTTGATTCTCAAGATCTCCTTGGAAAACTATTGGTTCAAGAATTAATTTAATTTCTGCTTTAGATTCCTTTTGTACAACATCTTTTTCTATTAGAACATCCTGTTCTATTTTATGCTTTTTCACCAGAATGCTGTAATAGCTATGATAATTATTGTAATTATATCCGCAAGTGTATAAAGTCCAAAAAACAATAATCGAAACCAAAGACCTTCACGTTGTCGAATTTCCCAAATTTCTACCCTACATTTCAGTGATTTCACTGATTATTTAAAACTATAGAAATCTGAGTGATTAAACTTCAAAACAGTTATTCTTTTGTTAATTATTTTAAGAAATCGAAATCACAAACAGGACAGGTTGTTTCAAGTTCAAACCAATCATCAAAATGATTTTCGTGATAATGAGTATTGCAGCTAGGACAAATATAGATTATATCTCCCGAGCAAATTTCCAATTTACAAATCATGCAAATAAAATCTTCTTCACTTTCTTCAATAAATTTTGATTTATATTTTATTTTCTTTTGAAATAATTTTAGTTCGTTTTTAATTCTCTTTCTCCTAAGAAATCCTAAAAGGAATCCAATTAAGATAACTGGGCATGGAAAAACAACTCCAAACATAATTACAAAAATATATGCAATTTCATCCACTATTTGCATTGATAATAAAATGCTAGAAGTAATGACGATAAGCAAAGAAATAACTGCACATAGATAACCAATATTAGGCGATTTTCTTTGTTCGTTGATTTTTAAGCCCCATATAATATTCCTTGTTCAAGTTATTTATTGTAAACTTCTATTTAAATCTAATATTTTCATCTCAAAATACCACTACTGGACTACTAATTACTTTGAATTGTTTTTATTTAATATTGAATGAAATTGAGGTCTTAAAAAAATGAGACTTCTATTTCATTTCTTCTTATTTCTGGTCTTTAAAGCATTTTGATAATAATCAAAACTGCAAACAGGGCATAAAGTATTGACTTGTAACCATTGAAATAGATGTTCTTCATGATAATAGGAGTGACAATTAGGGCAATTATGAACATCTTGGTTAATTTCGATATCCCTTTTGCAAACCATACAAATGTAGGTTTTAGATGTATCTTTCAACCTAAATGACTTATATTGAGATTTAATAAATTCAATCTTTGTTTGAATGTCGGGTGGAGTTTTCCCTCTACGATAAACGATAAATAAGAAGATTAGTGAGATAGGACAAGTTATAACCAGAATTATTATGAAAACGAGCAATACTGTTGGAAACATACCTGATACAGTAGTTAAAATGATGATTGATGATATAGCTAATACTAAAAACAAGATTCCACAGTAAAGTAAGGATTTGCTTATTCTTTTAGTACTAATTATTATCCCCAACTGACTTATGTTAACAATAATGTTGATTGGTAGTTACACATATTTATAGATATTTTATTCAAGAAAGGGATGTGTTCCAAGATTAAGAAAAATTCAAGATTTTCTGAAAAATAATTAAATGCTCTTCTCGTAAGAACTTGTGCTTAATTGGTCTATACTAATTGAACAAAGTTTATGCTTGCAGAGGCACTTTACTTAACCTTAATAGATCTAACCAAAGAATTTCTGGTCTAAAACAAACTTTCATGTGGTTATATGATAATGGTTAATATCATATATTCTCTATTTAAAGGCATATATAAATAAAGAAGACTAAAATACAATCAGTATTCAGGTAATTTGGAACAGAAAATTGGTAAAAAGGGTAAATAACATAATTTGTCCCGTTGTAGCTAATATTTTAGCTCAAAGTAGCTATTCTGTGCTAATTTGATACACTTGCTTATACCAAAAAAGACTATAAATAGTAAATAATTCCTTTTTTAAGCAGTTCTTAGTTAAAGAAACTGGAGGATAAAAGATGAGTTTCGATCCAACAGATCTTATACCTATTGAATATCGATCATTATTTGCAATAATTTCTCCTATAGAAAAATCAGGTATATTAAAGATAATAAGAGAAAAATATGCTGAAATGGAAGACAAATATGAAGCGTTATTCCTTGGTTTAAAGAATTATTTAACAAAGTTTCAAGGTGAGGATATCTCTTCTCTAGTCTTTATTATGTTTGGACAAATTTCTTTGGATCTAACTAAAGAAAAAGATATTTCAAACATGGCTGCAGTATATCCATTTTCACCGGAAATGCAATATTATAATATCCAATTGCAAGTAGATAAGGGAATATTTGACAATATAGAACAAGTAATTTCAAAATCAAGATTAACTGAAGAAGACAGAAATAGGATTTTCAATAGGTTAGTTGCAGCTGATAAATTAGCAAGCATTATTCTAGATCTTCAAAGCTTTTTACTAGAGATTATGTTTCATGGGATGAAACAAGAATTCGATAAGATAGAGGAATTATCTCAAAAAGCGGAAGCAATTTGGAAGCGAGCTGTGAAATGGGTAGAAGCGAAAGAAGTTGTTTTTGTACAAGAATTAGCGATTCGTATGGTTTTACAGAAAAGCCAGATATTAATGTCTGCACAAAATCTCGATGCAGCTCTTGCTTATTATGAACGAGCTGATATCAAGCAGGTATTGGAATTGAGTAAAAGCACAGTTATGAAAGCTAATATTCTGCACGTAAGTGCTATGCTTTATTATAATGCTGGACAACCAACTAAAGGTTTAGACTATCTTGAGAAAGCGGAGAAATTACTAAGAAAAGTTCATGGACGTCACTCCTGGAAATCTACTTTCTATCATAATTTAGCTTATATGTATACATTAACAGATTCCGACAGATGTGTAGAAGCTTATGAAAAATGCCTTGATTTAGTAGAAGGAACAGGCGATTATCAATCAATAGCTACTACACTAAGTAATCTAATAGGACTTCACAATCAAGCAAATAGAAAAGGAGAAGCAAGAAAGTATCTAAAACGATTAGTAGAAATTCTAGATACAAGTGAAGAATTAGTGACTCCTTTCAGAGCTTATGCTGTTGCTTCAAATGCTATGACTCTAGATGATTACGAATTAGCAGCAAAATATCTTAAGATATTAGAGGAAAAAGTTGCTCAAGCACCAACACTAATGAATAAGGCTATACTCGCAAGCTCAAAATTTGTATATTATCTTGATGCAGAGATAAATTCCGAATTGGCATACAAATACGGGGAAGAATCACTCTATTATTTCAATAAACAAAAAGATTATCTCAATGCTTTAGCTTCAGTATACAATCTAGTAAATACTGATTTACAATTTTACAAAATATCTGAAAAGGAACGATATCTTAGTTCTGCAAAGAAGAGATTAAATGAATTATTAACACTTGTTGGAGCATTAGACTTACCAGAATGGGTGGCTACAAAGAATGTTACACTTGCTGGATTTGAGATTCTCTCACAAAATTTGGACGCAGCAGAGAGATTCATCAATGAAATACCTGATAGTGAAGATTCGCAAATAACTGCAAACAAGAAAATGATTTCACAATTACTTGAATTCTCAAGAAGAAAGAAATCTGAAGAAGAAAAAGATGAAAAAGAGATCCTATTCACTGAACCGCTGTTAAATGAAATTGCCACCAATAAAGATGCTGCGAAAGTCATGGTAATGCATGTTCTTGAGTCAACAATGGAAGAATTAGTACAATTACCACAACAAATCGATCCGATAAAAGCTGATATAAAATTAATTCTTCTAATTAATAATGCAGGATTAACTATTTACACAAAAATCTTTGATACTCAGAAGATGAATCAACAATTGATTTCAAATTTCATTTCTGCAATTGATTCATTTGGTAAACAATTATTTGGAACTACAGAACCCTATTTCTCCATAAGTAGAGGGAATAATATTATTCTTTATCAAAATGTGACTGATGACTTGAACCTAGCTCTTATTGTTAGCCAAGAGAACTATGATGCAGTTATGAAACTAAATACCCTCTCAAAGGAAATATCTGAATTTATGATCGATAAATCTCTAATTCTAAATAAAGAACTCGAAGAATCATCTCCACTATATAACTGGTTAGAAGAAAAAGTTGCTGAATTACTCAGTTAATTCAGCTTATCCATTATTTTTTTGAAGGCAATTAGGCAAGTCTCGTTTTTTTAAGACTTCACTCTTCGTCGATAAATCGACGAGAATAACGACTCTTTAAACAAACATTTATATAAATACTCATCTAAGTAAAACGCTCTTTTTTATCAAAAAAAATAGCTAAAAAAGTGATTTATTCATCACAATAGTCTCTGATATATTTAGAAGCGACTTCTAAAAGTGATGGAATGAAGATCTTTTCTTTACCAAGTAATTTTAATGTAGATTTAGACATTTTTGATAAAAGGGAGTTTCTTTTGACAGCAAGTAAAATAAATCTATCATTGCAAGCAGGAAGATAAATTGATTTCATCCAAATCATGTTAGTTTGAGTGACAAAATAGCTTAAGTCAACTCCTCCAACACCCAAATAATCTGATAATTTCTCTGCAGTATCAGTGATCAAACCAGAAGTTGCTGAAAAATTATCTCTATTATCCTGTGGATGCATTTCTTCAGCCATAAGTAAACCATTATTATCTGTTATAACACAAGACAGAAAATTACCCTTTTTCTTTAATTCTAAGAGTATAATACTGAGAGCTGTGCTACGTGAAACATTAGACTTAGTTAACTTTTTCTTCAATATCTTATCAAATGCTGCTTCTGGGTTTCCCATAATTAATCACTATCAAGTTAATTTTACCTTAAAATAAAGGTAAGATTCACAGTGAATTTAGCGTATAATAATCTTATTCCATTTACATAAGATTGGCATTTTCGTGTAGATTCATAAGAAAATACTAATAGTAAATTTTCTAATTATTATTTTAGGTGTAAATTTTTGACAGATAAAAAACCGCTTGAGAAAATTGAAGGAATGATTGCTACTTTAATGCAACAAATGAAAATCCCAGGATTAAGTTTGACAGTTGTAGATAAAGGTAAAGCAATTTATACTAGAGGAATTGGTGCGAGATCATTAAAAGGAAATCTACCAGCAACACCAAATACTTTGTATGGTATTGGTTCTGTAACAAAATCGTTTACATGTGTAGCGTTACTGCAACTTGAAGAACAAGGTAAGCTAAAAATAGATGATCCTGTTTCCAAGCATATTGATTTTAAAATTGGGAAAGAGGATAAACCAGTTTTAATCAAACATTTAATGTCACATTCATCAGGAATACCAGATCTTGGAATAGCTGCAATTTTAATTCGAAGACATTCATTTCCAGAGATGGAGCTATTTATCCCATTGAGTAGTGCTGAAGATTGGTTAATGCATGCTAATGCAGCACAAGGAGAAATTGTTGATGAGCCATTAAAACGCTTCTTTTATTTCAATGGTGGGTATGCATTATTGGGATTAATCATTGAAGCAGTTTCTGGAATGAAGTATACTGACTACATAGACGAGTATATTTTGAAACCATTAGCAATGAATCGATCAACATTTCTAAGAGAGGAATTTGAGAAAGAAGAAGATCGAATGGCTGCTTATGCAACAGAGAAAGGTAAAGTAAAAGAATCAACGCATCCATTTGACGACTTAATATATTCCGCAGGAGGATTGCTTTCCTCAGTCAAAGAAATGGAAAACTATCTACAGATGTTTCTTAATGAGGGGACATTCAAAGGAAAACAAATTCTAAAACCTGAATCTATCAAAAGAATGATAGAACCAATGATTGCACTACCAGAAGGAGTTTTTGGGAAGGCCCATTATTGCTTCGGTCTAGGTAAAATGGAGAATTTCTTCGGAGAAACATTGATTACACACGGTGGATCCACAGCAGTGTCAAGTGCCTATTTAGCCTTTATTCCTATGAAAAAAATGGGTGTAGTTATAGAAGGAAACGTAGGAAATACTCAAGGAGGACTAATAGCTCAAGCTATATTGACAAGTTTATTGGGTAAAAATCCCTTTGAAGATCATCCAGCATTACGACTTGAATCAAAGTTGAATCAATTGGTAGGTAGTTATCAGACATTCAAAGGTATAAACAAAGCTGAAATCGTTAAGATGGGTCAGCAATTGTACTTCAAAGATCCTGAACAAGATTGTCCAGCTTTTCCAATAATTCCCTACACTGATACAAAGAAGAACTATAAATTCTGGATGCCAGCTGGTATAACAAAATTCCCATGTGAATTTATTGTTAACTCCAAAACAGGTAAAATTAGTTTCATTTTTGAAAGAGGAGTCTATCATAAAATTGGTCCTATTAAACCAAAGAAGAAAGAGAAAAAGTAAGGTTTTACCTTATCTTTTTTTTCTATTTTTGAATAAGTTTCTTTAATAAAGCGAATTCTTCTTTTTGATTGTTTAAATTCAAATCACTTGTGACAGGAGAGATACTAACATATTCCTGTGCTATTGCTTCTATATCACTACCTACAGGTGCTTCCTTGACTGGATCGCCCCAGAAGAAATAATAATCATTTTGTCTGGGATCCTTTCGTAATTCAGGCTTGAAAACTAAGAATTTGCTTGCCAATTTAGTAATTTTTACTGGTGTCTCATTTGTAGCATTGTAAGGAAAATTAACATTAATAAAAGCTAATTTTTCAGGGAAATCCATCTCAAGTACTTGCTTAGTCATTTTAGCAGCAATTTTAGCAGTATTACTAAATGTTTCAGCAGTAGGAGTAACAAAATAATGGGCAGGATTTACATGCATGGAGAATGCAATTGCAGGAACATCATAAAAAGAAGCTTCGAAAGCAGCAGCACATGTTCCAGAAGTCAAAACAATATGAGAAGATATATTCAATCCTTGATTTATCCCAGCAACTACAAGATCAAACGGTCCTTCTTCTAAGGCATTTAATCCAAAAATTATTGCATCAGCTGATGAACCTGTGATCGAATAACCAGAGATGTCAGGAGTAATTTCTTCCTTTTCCACTCGCACAATTTGATTAATAGTAATTGCTTTTCCTTCTGCACTTCGTTGGACATGGGGTGTAACAATAATTACCTCAGCAAATTTAGTAAGCTCAGAGTAAAGCTGCAATAAACCAGTACTTCGAATACCATCATCACAAGTAAGAAGGATTTTTTTTCTATCTGAAAACATAATGTAAATTTTTAAACATCTAGTTTTTAACTGTTAGTTTTGGTCAGATTATAAAGAAAAACACTTTTGTGTTGAAAAATGACGAAATAAAAAGATTAAAAATAGCGTTTTGAATTGAATAATTCTAAAGAGAATGGTGAACTTATGTCTCCTACATCTAGCGAATTAAAATCAAAAGTGGTTGTCTTAGGATTATCACAGTCAGGAAAAACATCCATACGTCAAGTTATTTTTGAAGGTTTTAAACCAGAAGCAACAGCACAAAACCCCGCAACAGTGAGAATCAATAGAAAGTTGTTTAATTTAGCTGGCGGAGAAATTAATCTCTTTGATATTGGTGGTCAAACTAATTATCTAGACGAAATTTTCCAACAATATAAGGAAAGAACTTTCACTGATGTAAGAGCAGTAATTTTTGTGGTTGATATTTCAGATGCAGCCAATATAATGAGATCAAAATATTACTTTGATTTAACCCTTAAGAACATAGGAGATTTGAGTGAAACAGCAGGAATATTTGTTTTTGCTCACAAACTCGATATTGTCCCATTGTATAAACGCATTTCAATTGTCAAATCAATTGGAGACATTTTTGAAGTAGAAAAATTTGATAATGTAAAAATTTTCGGGACTTCAATATTTGATAATACTGTATGGGAAGCAATGCAAGAAGTGCTTTCTTTTGTTTATCCTCGAGATAATGTAAAAACAACTGAAATAATAGGTATTGTAAGTAAATACAACCTAGAATTCTTAGCACTTTCAACCTCACAAGGTTTGATATTATATTCAGAACCTGAAATAGTTTCTGGAGTTAATTTTCAAAGGTTGAAAAATGAACTTGCTAAAGCATACTTCCCAGGAATAGTATTAGAACAAGCAATTTTTGCTTATGGAAATTATACAGTCTTCATGAAAGAAGTTGATGATGATTTAATTGTAACAACTATTTTTCCAGAAAAAACAGGTCTTATCGAAGCTCAAGACAAGTTCAGCGTTTTAAGTAATCAGATTAGTGATTTATTTCAACCAGAAGAGCTCTTAGGGAAAGCAAAGGTAAAGATGAAGAAGACTCTTGCTAATTATCTCAATAAACATAAAATCAAGAATGTTAAAGACCTGGAAATAAGATTTGACACTAAAATTGGTGTTAAATGTGATGTATGTGGGAAACAAATACAAAAATCGGTTTTGGAAATTGCTTTAGAAAATTCAGAACAGCTAGAAAGAGGTATTAAAATTAGCTCTGGATTAGGTACTGAATCTATAGAAATTTATCCTCTTCATGAATGTGTTGAAGGGATAAGAGAAATTCCGGTAATACTTGATAACAATTTAGAATACCGACGATATGAGAAAAGTAGACCAATTTAGAAAGTGTATTCCTAAACTACTCTTTTAATTCAAAAATTAAGATTTGGATTCAGTTTCAGATTTCTTCTCTTTCTTTAGATATTCAGCTAAATTCTCTAAATCATCCTCTGATAGATCAAGATTTGCTGCTTGGATTTGAATCTGTTTGATAGCATATCTTTTACGTTCTTCTTTTATTCTCTCCATAAATCTGGAACCTTTTTTCTTAACGGGTTGAGGTGTTTCTACTACTTGTTCTATAATTGGTTCAGGTTCTGGTTCTTCTACAATTACTGGAGCTTCAACTGGTTTTTCAACTTCTGCAGTAAGGTCTGGTTCTAATATAACCTCAGTATCTGGTTCAACTAGAGGAACAGATTCAGGAACAGGAGCTAAAACTTTTTCTGGTTCAGAAACTGGGGGAATTGGTTCAACTTCCTTTATTTCTTCGATATCTTGTTTTTCCTTTAGTTTGTTAACAAATGTGAAAAAACTTTCTCCTTCTCGCTCTATAACTGGTTCTTTAACTACAACAGGTGCTTTTACTGCAGCAGCAACAATTTTTTTAGGTTGAGGAAGGGCTTCACTAATAGCTTTTTCATCGATTCTTTCTGCTGTATCGAGTGATTGGGAGAATTTACTAATAAGACCATAAAGGCTCTTTGTTTTGTCCTCTGTAATAGGCGAAAATGAAGTGATTAATAGGTAGTTCTTCTCCATACTAACTATCATGCCATGGACATTTTCATTAGATGCGGTAACGACATTAACAGTTGAACCATTATCGAATTTATGTTCACTAATACTTGATTTGAATTCTTGTAAAGCTACTATATAATCAATGGATAATTCAACATTTACAGCTGATTGAGCAGAAGTTCCAATAACAGGAGATAGAGTAGTTTTATCTATTAATACAATTTCAATAATATCATAATCTCTGAGATCCAATTGGATTGTCGATTTACCAAAAGTTGGTAGCGTTCCACCATGTTCAGGTTTTAAGTAATCCATAAGTTGACGAATTCTTGGATCATCTTGATGTTCCACTACATAACTTTGGAATTCCTCGCTTTCCTCCACTTTCTTACCAAGGTCCTCAATTAACTCAAACCGTTGTATATTCATATTTGCTTCTTTCATGAGTTTATAGACTAACTCTATCAAACTTTCAGTATAATAAATACTACTAGATTCAAATTGGATGTCGTATTTAGGATCATCAAGATCTTCTTTGACTTGATCTAGTAAAATAACAAGTTCTTCCGGTTGAATCATATCCACTTTGTGGCAAAGAACTGCAATTTTACCATCAGGATTTTCTTTTTTAAATTGACGAATTGTAAAACTAAATCTTCGTTCTGATTCTTCGAAAAATTCAGGATGAGTCATATCAATGATCCATAAAAGCAATTTAACATTAGAGAAAACAAGATGACGGAACTGTGTAACAGCTTCATTCCAATAACTTTCTTGTCCTCCAGAATCTACAACTATATTCTTCTGATCCACATCAATGAATTGACGCTCATAATGAATTGTAGCCATGTAACCTTCGACTTCTTCCGGTTTCTTACCAAAGAACACAACATCCTTTATAGCTGTTTTACCAGCTTGTTGTAAACCCATAAAGAGAATTTTATCCTCATCTTTCGGTTTACCATCTTTTTGTTGTAGTTCTTCAAATAAGTATGACATGTCTATCACTGGAATTTGTGTATGTGGTTTACTATTGTCTTTTAATCTTTTGTCTTGATATCAATATTACTGTTTAAGCAATATTGTCGCTATTGATATTTCTTAATCTCTTTTTTATCTTTTTTAACGTTATTTTGAGCTGCTAACATTATGATAACAGAACGTCTTCGTAATTTCTGAAGATGTTCTTCAACGACAGATAATGGTGCTCTACCTTGAAGAGACGCAATGAGTTCATCAATTTCTAAGAGCATAAATTCTTGATTTGCTAGTAAAAGACTACCAGCTTCTTTATCTGCAAGAACTATTAATGTTAGATTCTCAAATCCTCCACGCATTGCCGGATTTGGTAATTGAATTCCATGGATAAATCCGATCATATCCTCGTTTGGTAAATTAATGGAACCAATTCTTCGTCTTTCATCATGTTCCTCAAATCCAAGGGAAGAATATGCTTGATCTGAAATTTTTAAGAGAAAGTTTTCATAGCCAATTCTCATTCTTGGTTTATAATATGGAGTCTCGAGAGAGTGATTTCCTATTAATGGTATTGGTCCTTTCTTTTGGTCAAAGATAGATAATACAACTCCCGGTGAAATTTTCTCCGTGTTTTTCACAATATCCTCTTCGGTAACTTTCTCCATTAGCTCTTCAAATGGTCTTGCTCGAACAACTCGATAGATAACAAAACCAATAATTATTGAGAACAAAATTGCTGCTCCCACAATTATGAGGATTATTTGTAAAGATAAGCCAGCAGAAATTGCATAAATATTCTCTCCAAACATATCACTTATCGGATCGTATATTGTACTTCCAGCATAAACTACAAGAACAGACATATAATCCATATCTTTAGTTATTGGGAGATTGATGTTTGCTAAACCATCAAGATTGGTTGATGTAGTGATATTATGCTGAATTATGGTTCCATTCTGGTAATGAATTTCAAACATGAAAACTACAATGGCAAACTGGACTGGAGTAGTATCTTCGCGTAGTAAAACACAAGTTACAACTAAATCACTATCATAAATGACTTCTATGTTTGCGACATCAATAGTTAATGTAATTGGAATAGGGAGTATTGTGATGCTTAATGTAGTTGTATCGTTTTTAACTCCATAATAAAAGTTTGACTCAGTATAGAAGGTAAATGTATCAAGACCTTTACCTGTAAAGAAGGAATCAGAGCTAAAGGTAATATTGTAAATATAATTTATCGCATCAATTAATTCATAACTAAAAGCTGATGTTTGATCATTTATTGCTAGATAATCTATTGCTTGACCGGTAGTATTTGTATCATCTCGTAATTGGAAGGTCATTGTAATATCTTGTTCAAAAATAACTGACTCTGGAGCATCATAGATTAACATGTTTCCTTCTTTTCTGTGAACTTGGATATATACTCTAACAATTTGCTTGTTGCTAGTGAATTGATAGAATTCAAAATCGATGAAAGTATAAGCATCATTGGTTATGTTCGATGCATTAATAGTGAAATTGTAAATAGTAGCATTGAATTGAGAGAAATCAACTATTAGATTAATGCTCGGATTCTCTTTTATGATATCAACAGTTAATCCAACAATTTCTGTTTTATTAACACGATCTCGAATATTGATTGTGAAATTGAATTGATCACCATAGTACATAGTATAGTAATAATCTGTAGTGAAATCATTTGGGTCTACATAAATCAGTTCAATATCATCTATGATGAAAACATATGTAGCTTCAACAAAGTTGGGGTAAATTCCTAAACCAGTGTCATCTTCAAGCCTAATGTTTAAAGTATGATTGCCATCTTGTAGTGGTGCTATAATATCCCAAGGAAGAGCAGCAGAGAGATAATCTTCATCAGCATCCCATTTATACAGGAATTTGTTGATATCAGGAGAAGTTACATCAAAATCAATAACTTCACCACCAGTAAGATAAGAATTATTGGTTGTAGATATGAGATTATATGTTGGAGCAACGAAATCTAGATTGAAGTGATATTCGACAGAATAATCATTCCCAACAACATCATAGGTATAAAGATAAATTACTGCTTCAACCTCGCTAAGGTGTACTGCTAATAATGAAACATTGAAATCTGTTGAACGGATTGATGGACTGCTATCTAAATCCCATTGGGATTCCACATATGCTACAGTATCATCATTAATGTCTTCCACATTGAAACTAATTGGTGTATTATCATTAATTTTAGTATGATTGAACAATAGTAGCAAATCAATTGTTGGAGCAGTATCATCTATTGTTAGCCAATAAGTTCGTAATTGATAATTTCCTAGTGAATCATTTGCTAAAATATCAAGTTTCGCATATCCTTCTATAGCTGGGAGAATGAAATTATTAACAAAAGGAACATAAGTTGTACTATTCCAGCGATAAAAGCTATTAAGAATTGGATCAGCATCTGTAACAACAACAGAAACTAATGTATCTGCAGGGATATATCTAAAATTGTTTACAATTACTTGACCAGTTATTGTTACAGTTGAAGATGGTCGAGTCGTATCAATAATGAAAGTAATGTAATAGCGATAATAGTTACATGCAATATCAAAAACCATGATCGTTAAATTATGCTGACCATCAGATAAACCAGATAAATAGACTAAAAATGGTGATTCCAAAGTAAGATTATTCGCATTATCCATGGAATAAAAAATCGTTAAGTCAGAAGTATCAGTCCAATTATCAGCAATTATATAGGAAAGAACTGCACTATCCAGAAATCTTGACCCGTTATAATCTGGTACTGGGATAGTTTGAACTAAAGTTGGGTTTTCTTGATCAACTTTAAAGAGAAACATAAACTCAACTTGTTCATCATCAGCGTTACCAACAATAACTGTCAGCTTATAAGTTCCGGGAGTAGAGGACAAAGCATCTCCACCACTTAGAGTCATGATTCCAGAAACAACAGTACCATCACTCCAAGGATCATTGCCCCAGAAATATTTGACAGTTCCATTATCATTAGTTATTGAAACTTCAACAGTGTTTCCACCTTGATAATAGGTATTATTCAAGAGATTATAGAGTTCTACATTAAGAAGCGATAAACTCGTGTTGAATGAAAATACTTTGGTTATACTATTTCCAAAAGTATCATTAGCAAAAACTGAAAGATTATGCCAACCAGCAGTTGATGGTAAATAAGCTCTGTAGAGATTCCCAAGGAAAGGAGACCATGCAGCAAGCGAATCTGAATCCCATTTATACTGAACATCAATAGGATAACTTCGATCGTCAATAATTATGTCAATGTTCTTGCCTTGAGGTTGTGTTGTTTCATTTAAGACGTTTACAAGTAAAATATCCGGTGGGGTATTATCAAAAATGAAGAAATATTCGAATAGACTAGTACCGAATGGATCTGTATAATGAATTGTTAATTGATGTGAATCAATTAATGCATCAGAAATATAAATATCAAATGGATCTAGAAATGCAAATTGAGTAGTATTTTTATCCCATTCGTAAAATACTGATATGTAATCATAAATACTGAAATTCAGCACAGAACCACCAGCTACCAGTGAGTTATTTGCTGGTGAATGTAAAACAACGTCTGACTCTCTTGCATCATACCCAATTGAATAAGATGCTTCAGCCATATTATTAAAGAAATCTGAAGCTTGTATTGTTAATGTATGCCAACCGTTTGTTTCAGGTAAAGAAATGATTTTTGGTGAGCTAAAACTAGTAAAACTATCTGTATCCCATTTATATTGATTTAAAACTGAATCAGCAGAAATTGTTACAGTTCCATTTGTTTGTGTAGTATAGATTGTATTATTTTCCAAACCTGTTAAATCAATTGTTGGATAATTCTCTTGATACATGTATAATTGCATACCAATAGATTCGAGAGAATTCTGAATATGATAATAATTATCATAAGTATTATTTGAAGAATCAATAGTCCAATCAGTAGGATAAATAACTTGACCAGATCTTAACTCTATTCTTTCAGCTGGACCTGTATAACTAGCACTACCCAACATACATTCATAAGTTGCTCGTAATCTATAACCAGCAGGAATGCGTGTTGTGTTCGGAATTACTGCCTCATATATCCATCCAGGCCATTTTCCATTATGCATCCCACCACCATATGGATTCTCATCTGTATCATCAAATTCTCCTTGTACCGATGTTATTGGACTAGTTAGTTCTGTTACTGGATTAAATAACTCCAAAGTAATTCTTAGTGTCCAATCTGAATAATCAGAATAATATGTATCTCCTCCGCACATAAAGTAAACATTTCCTTGAATGTAAGTATCAACATCATATTCAGGACTAAACACAGTTGAATTCATAAGATGACCATCAACTGTTATATCACTGCGTAATTGAGCAAAAGTATCCAATGGATGCCAGTAAATGGTTGGATTGCTTGAATCATTATTTTGAATTAAAGTTACTGATCGGAAATTAAAAGCATCATTTTTTACATCCTCATAGTTTTCCCATTCAAAAGAATAACCATTTACATCTAGATTCACAAAGCTATCTTGAGTAAAATAACCAACTGTTTTGTAAGTTCCAGAAGTATTAGCAGTTTCTGCAAGTGCATCTGGAAGAACAGTAAATTCATCATCTATTGATGGAGGTAAACCTTGAACATCTGCAATTGGTGTTACAAGAGGTTCTTCACATTCAACATTTGTTAAATAAAACAATGAATTAAGACATAAAATCATAAAAAATAGACTGTAAAATCGAGATACTTTATTCAACATTTAAGGCACCAATAGTTTAATTTTGCTTTCTTTAAGGAATTCCTTTAATTAATCAATAAATCAAGAATTTTGCTATTAATCATAAACTCTTGAATTGAATTACAATCTTAAAAACTCTGCCCAATCTTAAAAGTGTTTATAATTGGGTAAAAAATTATTCTAAATCACTACTAGGTGATATTTCGGATTCATCATGATTGTTGTTTTCTTTTTGTTTGGTCAAATAACCGTTTAGGTTGAAAGCTGAAAGAAAAGAATGATTAATGGCTGTTTTTAACTCATCAATACCCTCGTTCGTAAGATTCGAGACTTTTATTGTATGAATATCTTCAATTTTCAAATCAAGACCTCTTTTCTCCAAGATTAAATCCCTAATAAATGATTGTGCTACTGCTATGTTTGCATCGCTAACCATTATGTTTTCGTAATCATCTAAATGAGTTCCAAGAATTATAATACTAGTATAAGGCTGGACCATATCCCTTTCAATAGCTCTATTTAACCAATATTCTAGTTCTAGAAAGGTTTTGATATCTGTTAAATCAAAAGTTAGAATTAAAGAAAGAACAATTTTAATTGGAGCGACATGAAAATAAAGATCAGCTGCATCTTCAAAAGCTAACCCTTCACCCAACTTAGCTCTACCTTTTTGACCTGGCATAATGAATATTTGTGAACTTGTTCTAACAAGATATTCTTCAATGTTTGATTGAAAAATGAAGTAATCCCATTCTAAGTTCACCGATTTCCTCAGAGTTGCATCGCTAAGATTGAAAAAAGATTTTCTCTTAAATTCAGTAATGCTCATTGCAGTATGTGTTTTGCCAGTATTACCATCGCCAATAAATACAACGCCACCGGTGCAAATAATTTTGCTTTCTGTAAAACGAATCAACTTAGTAATATTTGCATCCTGCATCATTAATCTACTAGCCCCAGTTTAATTTTTCTCAAAATTTTAATTACATTGTACGGTTTTTAATCTGTATAGATTTAAGCAATTCAACACGAATTTTATCGGTATAATCTTTTTTCGGTGATTTCATATAAATAACTATAGTTGAACGCAAAACGGAAAAAAAGATAAAATTGATTTTTGTGAAATTTCTTTTTGTTTTTCATATGTGAAAAGTTAAAATAAAGGAAAGTAAATCGGTTATTATTCAAAAATTGATAGTATTAAAAAAAAAGACTATTAGTGAATTTGTTGGTAAATTATATTGGCATACTTTAGAGGAGATCCTTCAAAATATATCATTAAATTTGTTGATGGAAAAAGAAGACGAGCTGGTTTAGGTTTAAGCTTCTTCTATTTCAAGATGAATACAAGCATTGCAGCAATACCTGCATTGACGAATGATTCTGGGTTTGTATTCAATGAAACAACCAAGAATAAATAAGCAATTACTCTTCAAGGACGTTTCACTTATAGAATTAGAGATCCAAAAAAGATGGCTACAATTCTTGACTTCCAAATACACCCCCGAACAAGACAATATCAGGCTGAAGATCCAGAAAAACTTGAGTTAAGAATAAGAAATGTTATTCAGGTTAGAACTCGAGGTGAAGTTGAAAAAATGGTTTTAGAAGAAGCACTAGTTTCTTCTGAGAAACTCACAAGTACAGTTTTGGAATCAGTAGAAGGTCAAGCGATAATAAAAGAAATGGGGATAGATATTCTCTCAATTACTTTTCTATCAATAACTCATACACCTGAAATTGCTTGAGCGTTAGAAGCTGAATATAGAGAAAGCTTGCAAATGAAAGCAGACAAAGCTATCTATGAAAGAAGAGCTGCAGCAGTGGAACAAGAAAGCAAAATTAAGGAAAACGAACTCAATTCACAAATTACATTGGAAAAGAAACGAAAAGAATTGATTGCATTAGAAGGAGCAAATATCATTAAAGAAGCTGAGTTTCACGCAAAAGCAAAAGAAACCGAGCTTGCTGCTTACAAGAAATTAGCTCCTAATGTATTACTTGCTTTAGCACTCAAGGAAATAGGTGAAAACGCAGAGAAAATAGACACCTTAACTATAACACCAGACATACTTACCTCGATTTTAAAAGAGACCAAAAAATAACAAGGTAATGTAGATGGTCAAGATTGACAAAATAGTTGTTGTAACTAAAAAAACTTAGTTAGAAGAACTTATAGAACGATTCAATACGAAATCACAAGCAAAATTTTACATAGAACATATGGGTGGCTCGTTCGAAGATTACGAAGATGCCCATAAACAATACCATGTATCATTAGATAAACTGAAGAAATTAATGCCACTGGATATTAAATATCAAATTATCGAAAAATCATTTCTCCCAAATTTTCTCTTTGGACCAAATAATCTAGTCGTTTGCATCGGGCAAGATGGATTAGTAATTAATACTGCAAAATATCTCAAGAATCAACTAATAATTGCAGTGAATCCTAACCCAGAAAGGTTTGATGGGGTAATGATACCATTTGCTGTTGAACAATTTCCTAAAATACTGACGAAAGTGGTAGATGGTAATCATTCGACAATTAAAGTAACAATGGTAGTTGCAAAACTAAACAATAATCAACAACTATATGGTGTAAATGATCTCTTCATTGGTCACAAAACACATGGTTCTGCCCGTTATTCAATTACATTCAAAGGAAGAACCGAACCTCATAGTTCAAGTGGGATAATTGTTTCAACAGGTGCAGGTTCAACAGCTTGGTTCAAATCCGTTATAACCGGTGCGATAGGTTTAGTGAATCAATTCAGAAGAAACGATGTTTGGTTGGAACAAGCTACTGAAGATGAATATCGTTTTCCATGGGATGCAAGTTATCTCTCCTTTGCAGTTAGGGAACCTTTCATTAGTAAAATCTCCGAAGCAACAATGATTTATGATACAATCTACTCAGGGGATGAGCTAATTATCGAATCAAATATGCCAGAAAATGGTGTCATTTTTAGTGATGGCATTCAGAAAGATTTTCTTGAGTTTAATTCTGGAACAATTGCAAAAATAGGAGTAGCAGATAAAAAAGCGAATTTAGTAGTTAGATAAAAAAAAATGATTAAAAGGTGAAAGAATTCTTCACCTTTATTTTTTCCAGTATCTTAAAACATCAACAACTAAACGAACTGCTACACCTTTGCTTCCTTGAGGATTATAATCCTTATCGCTTTCTTGTCCAGAGGAACCAGCAATATCCATATGGATCCAAGGAACTTCCTCAACGAATTTGCTTAGAAATCTAGCAGCAGTGATTGCTCCACCAGGACGACCTCCTGTATGCTTGAAATCAGCAATATCACTCTTTAGTTGTGTATCATAGACTTTCCAGAGAGGCATACGCCAAACACGTTCACCACTGGTTTCAGATGCTTTCTCAAGTATATCTGCTAAATCATCATCATTTGCAAAATATCCAATTGCATGATTACCTAAAGCAACAGCCATAGAACCAGTGAGGGTAGCGAAATCAAACATAGCTTTTGGTTTATAGTTACGGGCTGCATAGGTTAGGGCATCATTAATGATCATTCTTCCTTCTGCATCAGTACTAACTACTTCTACAGTCTGTCCACTGTAACTCTTGACGATATCTCCGGGATGATAAGCTTTACCTGAAGGCATGTTGTCGGTTGCTGGAACAATTCCTACAATCCTCACATCTGGTTTTAATTGGGCTATGGCTTCCATTATAGCGATAACAATAGCTCCACCGGTCATATCTGCCTTCATACTTGGCATACCTTGACTTGGTTTTAGACTAATACCGCCTGTATCAAAAGTAATAGCTTTTCCAATTAAAGCAACTGTATCAACATCTTTCTTCTCAGAACCATAGTCCATGATAATGAACTTAGGTGGTTCTTCGGTTCCTTGAGCGACAGCTAAAAAGCTATGTAATCCAATTTCTTCAGATTTCTTGCGATCAAACACAGTGGTTTTAATACCATACTCCTTATCTAATCGCATTGCTTCTTCTGCTAGTTTAGTGGGGGTGATATCATTTGCGGGGCCCCAGGCTAGTTCTCTACTGAAGTTGACTGCTTTTGCGATTACTTTGCCAGTTTTTACTACCGCTTTCAAAGCTTTTTCATCAGCGTCTGGACTAAAGATAATTAGTTCCTCTAAGTGCTTGAACTTGTCAAGGTCCTTTGTTTTATACTTCAAATTCTGGAAACTACCCATTATTATCCCTTGAACGACAGCTTCAGCTACATCAGCAAGAAGGAGTTTGTTTCGCATAAAATGATTAATACTAATAGCTACTTTCTTGACATTAAGATCTCGAGCTTTTCTAGAAGCATTACCAAGTGCTTTACGAATACCCTCAGCTTTAAGCTCTTCTTCCTTACCTAACCCAACAAGAAGTAAACGTTTTGCTGGTAGTTCACCTCGAGTATACGTGAAAAGAAGCTCACCAGATTCACCCTTAAAGTCATCAAGCTCAATAATTTCCTTAACAACCTTACCAAGAGAACCCTTATCTTTCCCAACTAAGGAATCATCCTTAGCTTTCTCAACAGCACCAACTATAATCAAAGGTGCATCAATTTTTTCTAAATCAGAAATCACTGTGGAAACTTTCATTTCAGACACAACTGATAATTTTCTGCTGTAAAGGAAAAAATAACCTTACTTATATTTTGTTATAAGCAAAGGAAAAGAAAAAAAAGAAGAAAAAGAGCTGTCTTCAGAAGAATTCTACATCATTTGTTTCATGAAAGCAATTCCTTCTTCACTAAATTCTAAGTCAAGAACAACTTCTTTAGTACCCTTCGAAATAAGAGAATCAAATGGTTTAACCCACCAAGTAGGAGGATCTTCTATATCCTTTGGTTGAATGAAATTAAAAATAAGTTCAACTGCTTGTTGTATAACACTTTCATCTTGACCTTTAAGAATATCAGTGAAAACATGTTGAGAAACAACTTGTTTTATGGTTTTATCTTGGTAATCAGCAGGTTTTAAATCAACAGATCTCTTAGGAGCATTACCCCCAATAGTTAGATCCGGTGTATTAAGAATTAATTTAATGCTCATAGTTAACCCAAACACCATATGTTATTAGGAAGCAAGTAAAAATAAGGACAAAATAAACTTAATAAACCGTTGGTGTAGGCAAAGAAGAAAATGGTGAAAAAAGACTCACCATTTATTGTAACTGATTTTCTCCTGATTGAAACGATCAACTGGTTCCTTTTTCTCAGTAGGATAACCTATTGCATTCAATGAAAGAGGAACTACATCTGATGGGAGTCCTAATAAATCAGTAATGCCAACAACTCGTTCTTGTATGGGATATATGCCTAACCAAACTGCTCCAAGACCTTT
>JABLTI010000077.1 GCA_013166835.1 Promethearchaeati archaeon
AGATAAGAAATCAAAATTTTGTTCTCATTGTGGGACAACAGTAAAATCAGATGATGTTTTCTGCAATAATTGTGGAGCGAGTTTGGAAGATATCATTGAACCTGCTGTTAGTATGCCGGCTCAACCTGAACCTTATACACAAACAACCCATACATCACAAGCAACTGTTTATGTTCCTCCCCCTAAAACCCAAAACAGCGTAGCTACTGTGGCACTAATTTTTGGCATTGTCTCTGTTGTAATTAATTTATTTCCGTTTAGTATGCTTTACATAGGAATTATTACAGGTACTATTGGTGTCATTACGGGGATTATAGGGGGATTAAAATCTCAAAAGAAAATTCTTGCATATATAGGGTTAGGATTAGGTGTAATAGGTATCACTCTCTGGGTTCTAGCTTATTTCGGTGTTTTCAGATTCTGGGGATTCTGGTGGTAATCTCATCCATCTGTAAACAGATCCGAGATTCTTTCTTTTCTTTTACTAATATGGACAATCAGCAGTATCAAAAGGACATTCCTTTTCCCTATATAGTAGTGTTAATACTAGAGTATACGTCCAGCGAATATGATTTTCTACTTTGAATAATTCATCATAGAATTCTTCATCTGCATACCCTGGTTTTTTGTCAAGACGATTTATAGCGAAAGGGAAGATTCCGTCTGGATGCAAATCAACAAAGGAGATTTGATAATTCTCAAATAATTTATCAAAAAATTCAGCAATATATTGAGTTATATTTTCTAGTGTTTCATCTTCTTTAATCTGGTATTGCTTAATGATCTCCTCTGCCCACTCATCAAACTGTGCTTTTTTTAATTCCGGTATTTCTTTTATTGCGTTCATTCTGCATCAACTCTGATACCCATTTATTTCTTCAACAATTAACTATTGACGAATGAGTAAATAGTTCATTCTCTTATGAAAATAAAGAAATTCATGGAAAAATCGTAAGAAGTTATTCCTTTTTTTTCCTTTGATGAAATCATCATTAAATACCTATCATAGAAATTATAAACAGCATGTTACCATACATCGGACAGTGGGTTACCATGAAGTCTGCACTTGATATTTTACGAGAGCACATGCTGATTGATGGGTATGAAATTATATTCGATTTAGAGAAAAGCACCCCATATTATATTCATGATAAACTTACTGGAGACCAGTATTTAGATTTCTATACTTTCTTTGCTTCTGCGCCATTAGGATGCAATCACCCGAAAGTTCGAACTAAGGAGTTTATGGATAAACTAGCTAAAGCAGCTGTGAACAAACCTTCTAGTTCTGATAGCTACACTGAAGAAATGGCTGAATTTACAGATACTTTTAACAAAATCTGTATGAAGGATAACTTTCAGTATCTCTTCTTAATTTCCGGTGGAGCCTTAGCAGTAGAAAACGCGCTCAAAACTGCTTTTGATTGGAAAGTAAGAAAGAATTATGAAGTTAATCCTAAAGATCACATTGGACAACAAGTTATTCATTTCCAAAAAGCCTTTCATGGTCGATCTGGGTACACTATGTCTCTAACCAACACTTTTGATCCTAGAAAAATTGCTAATTATCCAAAATTCAAATGGCCAAGAATTCATGTCCCAGCAATTATTTTCCCTCTTGAAGATCATCTTGAGGAAGTTATAAAACAAGAAGAAAGAGCTCTTAGAGAGATCGATGAAGCAATAGAGAAAAATCCTCGAGATATTGCATCTCTTATCATTGAACCAATTCAGGCTGAAGGAGGAGACAATCACTTTCGACCAGAATTTTTCAGAGCACTAAGAAATGTCTGTGATCAAAATGATATTATGCTTATTTTTGATGAAGTGCAAACTGGGATTGGATTAACTGGCAAAATGTGGGCGTTTGAACACTTTGTGAAACCTGATATAGTTGCTTTTGGTAAAAAAACGCAAGTTTGTGGCATCATGGTTGATAAGAGAGTGGATGAAGTTGAAGGTAATGTTTTCCACGAATCAAGTCGGATTAATTCTACCTGGGGTGGAAACCTCGTTGATATGGTTCGTTCAACTAAGTATCTTCAGATTATTGAAGAGGATAAATTAGTTGATAATGCCAAGAAAGTTGGTGACTATCTCTTGAAGGCTCTCACTGATACTTGTGATGATTCTAAAGAGATCATGACTAATGCTCGAGGTAGAGGATTAATGTGTGCTTTTGATTTACCATCCACTGAATTCAGAGACAAGCTGAAAAAGGAATTATTCAAAAACAAATTACTAATCTTGTCCTGTGGAGAGAAATCAATTCGATTTAGACCACCACTTTGTTTAGATAAAGAACATATTGATAAAGGTCTAGCAATCTTTGCTGAGACTTGTAGGAATATGTCATAAATCCGATTATATTCCTTTTTTTCTTCTTTTTCTTTTTGAAATCACATGACTTTAGAATCTAAGATAGAAAGCTATTTTGTCGACGTTTTTTGTATAAAGATAGCTTAATTTGTTAAGAAGTATTCTTATTAAAAGTGGTCAGTGTCTATGATTAGGTGAGGGTATTATGCCAAAGCCCGTAGAAGATTCACAAGACAATATGAAGTTCTGCAAAGATTTTTGCGGGATCTGTCCAACTTTTAAGGAAAATAAACTTAAGGAATCACCACCACATGCACTCTTCTGTGCTCGAGGTAAATCAGAAATCGCAGCTGATAAAATAGTAGATAAAGGATGTACTTGTTTTGGGTGCCCGATTTTCAAACGCGATGACCTTGAAGGTGGTTACTTCTGCATGTATGGATTAGAAGGGAAGAAATAGTTTCTTTCAATCTAAATCTCCTTTTTTTCTAGGTAAGTAATATCTCACAGAAGAATCTGTTTCTGAGCATATTTGTTCTTGTTCTTTTTCTTATATATTCATCGAAGAATTTCCCTATAAGGTTTGTAATTCAACGAACCTTCTTTGCAATTGGATGGAGACCCAATGATAAAAGAAGTATACTTTGATAAGGATGAATTAATTGATTGGCGACGGGAAGCGAAAGACGAGATCCAAACAATGAGGTTTTGCCCTAACTGTGGAAAACTAGTTGTCTTGAAACTTAGGGAACACAAGTATTACCAGAATTTTTACGCCTGTTCTATTTGCGGTGAAATCATTTTGAAGAAAGGTTACGTTAAAATGGGCAGTGGTTCTGGCTATGGGTATCGTAATTTTCAAAGATACAATCAGAGAAGAAGGATGCTACGAGAGTAATTTTTCCTCTTCTTTTCTTTCCTTTAATCAATAAATTGAAAACCCAAGAGTTGGTATATATTTAGGAATTCTTGGATGCTTTGACAATTGACTGTAGATAATCCTCTTGAGAATCAACCATATGTTACTCAGTATTCCAAGAAGATGAACAACAAAATCAAATGCTTGGTTTGTCGTCATGGTTGCATATTAGCAGATGGAAAAATGGGGATTTGTAATACTAGAGAAGTTATCAATGGAGAATTAGTTAGTTATAATTATGGCAATGTTTCGTCCATTTCGTTGAATCCCATTGAAAAGAAACCATTATATCATTTCCATCCAGGATCCTACGCAACAACGATTGGTTCTTGGTCCTGTAATTTTTCTTGTCCTTGGTGTCAAAATTACTCTTTAACAAAAGTAGGACCCAAGAAATATGATGAGAAGCACTTTCTTTCACCGGAAAATCTTGTTGATATCATTTCTCAGAATTCTAAATCCTCAGGAGTATCTTTCTCTTTTAATGAACCAACACTAATGGTTGAGTACGCAATAGATGTTTTGAAATCACTTTCAAAAGCGAATCCGAAATTGTACAGTGGTTTTGTCACGAATGGATACATGTCCGAGGAGGTTTTGAAGGATTTAATCAATAATGGTCTTTCATCTATGACTGTGAGTTTGAAAGGGGGAAAGGAGAATATGAAAATGAATTGTAATGCTAATAGTGATTACGTTTTCGAGAATATTGCTTTAGCATTTGAAAAGGACATTCATCTCGAGATAGTTATTCTAGTTATTCCCACAATAAGTGATTCAGATGAGTACTTTAACAAGGTATCACAGAAAATTGTTAAGAATTTTTCTCCAGATATCCCTCTTCATTTTAATGCCTATTATCCTGCTCATAAATTTCACTTACCAAGAACTGATATTAGTGTTTTAGAGAAAGCAAGAATAATTGCTATGAAAAATGGTTTGAATTATGTCTATATAGGTAATATTCTCGGTCACCAAGCTCTCAATACTTATTGTCCTAATTGTCAAGAAATTGTGATTGCACGTTCTCAGAGTCGATTTATTGACAGCAAAATGAATGAGAAAAACGAGTGTCCAAAATGTAGTTACAAGATTTCAATAATAAATTAACTTGTTTTTAACAGAAATGAGTTATAAGAAAAATGATATTTAGTTTCATCTAAATGATCAGCTCTTTTTCAATCAGTAATTGCTTTACAATTCCTCAACTAGTAATATCTTCACCTGAGCTAATGATTGATTTGACAATGCCTTGGTTGTTTTTCAATAAAGTATTACACCATATAATTAATCGTTCATCTCTGCTTTTAGTTAGAACAAAATACTCAAAACGATTATCAATACGAGTATTGCATTCTGATGCATTTAGATAAGTTTGTCTTACTTCCTTCCTTTTTCTTTCAGGTATGAAATTATCTATCCAATTCTTACCAAGAACCTCTTCTTTCGAATAACCCAGAATTTCACAACCTCGTTTATTGATTTGCTGAACTACTTGATTTTTATCTAAAACAATTAGAATTACTCCAGCTACATTGAAATAATTATTAGCGAGATCTCTTTCTTCCCGTAACTTCGTCTCTAGATTTACTCGTTTTGTAACATCAACTGCTGCTGCTACAATTTCTGATCTATCTTCGTATGTGAATTTTTTAAATTGCGTGGAAAGCCATCTTACTTTTCCACATTTAGTCATTATTCTAGTATAAAATCCAGATATAGATTGATCATTCTCTACAGCTTTAAATTTCTCAATAACTTTGGCTTGATCGTCTGGGTGTATTAAATCGAGAAATGCATATGGTTTGATTGTCTGTAAATACTCTAAGCTATATCCTGAATATTTGGTTATTACATCATTAGCATAATCGATTTTACCATCTTTAATGATTAGAATACCAGCAAGAGATTGTTCTATAATTAAGCGAAATCTTTCTTCGTTTTGCATTAACTTAAATTCAGCGTTTTTACGATCGGTAATATCAATAACTAATCCTTCACAATAACCATCTATTGGATATAAAGTAGCAGAATGACTTACCCATTTAATTGATCCATCTTTTAGTTTTAATTGAACTTCATAATCGGTTATTTTACCTTTTGTTCTTAAGATCTCAATAATTTTCTCACGATCTGCTTGATTACAATAAAAATCAATCGCTTTTGTTTTAAGTTTAAATTCATCTATTGATGAATAACCAGCTGTTTTTGCTAATTTTTGATTTACATCTAAAAAATCTCCAGTAGCCAAGTCAGTTCGAAAAACACCAGCATTTATATTCTCAAACAAGTTTCGATACTTAATTTCTGATTCCTTATTCACTGTATTATCTAAAATAACTGAGGAAATAGCTGCCAATTTTCCATTAATGTCGTATGCACCAATATTAAATTGTAACCACCAACGCTCTTCACCAGATTTCGTTATGATTTTGTACATAAGTTGTTTTGGGACTTTTCCATTTTTCATATAATTAAAATTCTTTGTGTAGTAATCTTTGAATTCAGGATGTATAAATGTTTGAATGAAATTTGGATTACTATACCATTCATCAGTTGAAAATCCACTTAATTCTTCAAGAAATTTATCAACAATAATAAATTTACCGGAAGGTAATTCCATTTTAAGAAAACCTCGAACTCTTTTAGCGATTTCATTTTGCATTGTCACGAGTTCTTGATTTCTTTTTTCTGTAAAAGCCATTTTTTCATTTAATGTTACATAATGATTTAAAACAATATCATCTACACTACTCATGTAGTCTATAATTTTGTATGGAATATTATTTTCTTGTAATATTCTTTGGATTTCGTTGTTTTCAAAAAAACTATCGTCAACTTTGATCAGTTTCATTAACTAGTAATCCCTTTGATTTAATTAGCACCTCTAAATAACTCATAATTGAAACATTTATTCTTATAGAATTTATGTTTTGATGTTTTTAAAAAAACGATAAAATAAAACTGATATTTAAATCTATGTTCTTAGGAAAGAATTTTTATAGAAAATCATCTTATTTTTATTAATCATTTTAAAGGCTACCATAATCAAACTTCATAATATGGAGACTTTTTTGTTAGACTAACAAATCTAACTTTAACTGTTTATAATGCAACAAATCCGGATAATGTTGCCATAGTAAAAGATTACAATCTATTTTCAACAAATGGAGAATTAGTCTATATAGAAGGAAATTTAACCTTTTTTAATAATTACAGTCATTCGAATCTTTACACTTTATTTTTGGTTAATTTTACAGATATTTATAAACCAAAAATCTTAGAAACTATGACACTAGAAAGGATTATCGAGGTTTGGGTGTTGGTATAGGTGCTATATCGGCAAGCAGTATAATGAATAAATTATACAATCATGAAGACCAGAATAGGAGGTAATTAACTAACTTTTAAAAAACTTGCTGCTGTTTGTCCAGTAAATCTTTCGAAGAATTTTCATTGGCAAGTTTAAACCATTAATTACAGTTTTGTTATCATTTTCTAAATCTTCCAAAGGCAAAGGTAAATCCCGAACATCTGTTTCTAATAAAGCTAGATATGACAGATAACGCAAATAATAATAACCTGGAATTGGTTCACGATCTGTTCTCCCTGTAACAATATCAGTTCCAAAAAATATTCGATCTTGGTATTGTTTAAAGAATTCAATAGCTTCTTCAGTCTTATAAGAAAACTCTCGAGCCATCCATTTCGCAGAAGAAATATCAACATAAAGGTTTGGGAAAGTATCTAACCATCTCCCCAAATTATCTAGTTGTTCTGGTTGTCCCGCTAAATGGGCAACTTGGATTTTCAAATTTGGATGACGTGTCAAAATATTCTCTAATTCCTCAAGATGCTGTTCTTTAGTTCCGTAGTAACTTGCAGGTTGGTAGTTTTTCTTGTATAATAAATCAGGGTCTGAAATATGAAAAATCATTTTTAATCCTAAATCTTCGATTTTGCTGAATAATGGATCAAGTCTGAGGTCATCTATTCTGAATCCTTCGACCTTTTGTTTCAAATGATCTTCAACATATTTTCGCCAACGAGGAGCATACCAAAATTTTGCTATAGGATAACCGGAATCATGCATTAATTGTATATCATCTAGAGCTTCCTTAATGTCTCCAGAAAATAAATTCTGAGACATAATAAAACGTGCAAATACGAATTTGTCCGGGAATTTTTCATCGTATACTTTCCAATCTTCCCTGACAATAGCTGTGAATTTTTGGATATTATATTCGCTAGCATATTTTACTAATTCAGCAGTATCTTCTATTTTGTAGAGATGAACGTGGGCATCCCATCTTGGTTCTGAATATTTGAATTTAATGTGCTCAAATCCGTTTGTGCTGTTTTTGTCTTCTTCTGCTGTCAAAGAATTTTCCTCGGAATTCGTTTTATTTTTTTATATTTATCTATTTTTGCTTGTGTTCTAGGGTGTTATTTTTTACAAAGTAAGAGTTAATCTTAAGATTGTTCTTTCACATTATTGATTTATGTCAAAATACGAGATTAAGAGCTACCAAGAATCTTTCTTGGAAGCCCAGGAGAAAGTGGGAACTGAAGCCACAAAAGATTGGCGTGGTTTTGGTCAAACACCTGCTGCTCAATTAAAACAAGCCTACTCTCGAGAAGGATTTGACCCCGAAACAAAACTTTACGCTTTCAAGGGAGACGAAATGGTTGCATTTCTAACTTCTTCCATTGTCCCAGAAAGCGAAGACGGTATTAAACGTGCTAATCTAGAATTTGCATTGTGTTTACCCGGTCACGAAGAGTGCTCTGATTTACTGTTTGAAAAAGCTGTTGAAAATCTAAAGGAAAAGGGTATACAAAGGATTCAGACTCGAGTCGGAGACATATACAAAGGTACTGTTGAAAAAGCAAAGAAACACGAATTAAATTACTCTCGAGACCTCTACATCTTGATGGCAGCAAAAGTGAAAGACCTCTCAGCAGAAGAAAGCGAGATTGAGGTTTTGGAATTTGATGAATCCCGAGATTTAGAACAGATGCTGAAGATTTTCGTAGACGAACTAGGTGCTTCAGAAGAATATGCAAAAGCAAACTTTGAAAGAATAGCTAAGGATAAAGAAACTTTTGCAATTCACATGGTTATCCGTGAAGATGATAAAATAGTAGGACGAGTTTTAGCTTATCGTAGCCAAAATGATCCAAAAGAATTCAATTTTGGGAATCTATACTATGTAGATGATAAGTACTTTTCACCTCTTCTTTCAACTGCTATAAGTAAGATTAAAGAATTAGGTGCTGAAAAGACAAGTCTTTTCCTATATGGTGACACACTCCCACTAGAAGAGAAATACAAATCATTTGGTTTCTCACAATCAGGTAAAATTGATTTTTATGAAAAAGAGATCTGAACACTAGATCTCAATTTTTTTCTTTTTATTTTATTTATAGAAAGCATTTCGAATTTTTGTTAGGTGAAAAAACGAGTGAGGGGAAAGCTCGTAAAACCCCTCACTTTTGGTGTGAATTTAATATGAGTTAACAACCCAAAAGACTATCCGACTTAACTGTACGTTTGTTACATGGTACATAATACTATATTGACGAAGATATTAAAGCAATATAGAAAACAAAAACAAGGTGTCTAGTGTTAGAGTCCAAGTTATGTAGTAAATTTACCCGCAAATTTTTGTCGGAGTTTCTGGGCGAAATGCTTTTGGGTGTAGAGGAATTTTATACTATAGTTCGAAAAAAATTATAGGTGAACATTTTTTGGCAAATCGAACATTTCATGTGTCCATTGGCATGCTCCTCGCAGCAATCTATATACCAATTGATATCATTGTCATAAATGATAACTTGAATGCTACTTATCTGTGGCAAACTTGGATGATTTGGATCATTGCTTTCTTGTTAGCTATCATTGGTTCTGAAGGACCCGATTTTGATGTGCTCTACAGTTTTATGAGTCACAGGGATATTGTTTCTCATTCAGCAATTTATCCAGGAATACTTTTCGCTGTTGGTTTTTGGTGGAAATTTACAATCAATCATGCTTTAGTTAGTGCCTTTATTCCATTTATGATTGCATATAGTTCACATCTATTCTTAGATTACTTCCCAAATATAGATATGCGAAAGCTTAGAGATGGACAACTTCGAATCAAAGAAAAGAAGGGAACATTCTTGATGCATGTGCCTTTCATCTACAAAAACAGAGAAGGAAAAATCCGTAGAACTTTGGATGTAAAAGGAACAGAAAGGTGGTTATTAACTAACTCCTTTTTATGTTTCGCAATGGCTATGTTGCTTGCTTTTGCTCGTTACTATACGAATTTACCGGCCATGGTTTTCTAATATTTTTTTTTCTTCCTTTTTTTTCTAAAAATTGGTAAATTCAGCCTTAGCTGTTGCTTTCCCTTGTTCATCCAACATAATCTCTATTATAGCTGCATTGCCATGCGCTCCAGCTCCAGGATTAATGCAAAGAGTTTCGCTAATCATACTGATAGACTTTGATTCGTGAATATGCCCACAAAGAACTGCGATTGGTTTTTCTCGTTCAATAAAGTCCCTCACACAGAAACTTCCAACATGAGTGCCTCTTCTTATCTTGTCTGCTTCTGAGTCTAAGGGAGGAGTATGAGAAATCAGAATTAGTGGGTCATCATTTGGTCGTTCCTCCAAGGCTTTTCCTAATAATAAACTCAACATCTCTTCAGGCAGCTCATTTGGAGTGCCAAAAGGAGTTGGATTAGATGCTCCAAGACCAATGAAATTAAAACCTTGGAAATTTCGTATTCTCGCATGCAGTGGTTTCACATTTGAAAACTCGATATCATCTGAATCCTCGGAGTCCATATTACCTGGAACATAGAAAATTGGTTTGTTTAATTTATCTAATTCTTCTAAAATCTTTCTTACTTTTTTCGGACTACCGAAATTTGTTAAATCTCCAGATACCGCAATTAAATCTATTTTTTCTTCTTCAACAATCCTAGTAAGACTGTCAATTGCTAGTCTTCCTCTTGAATGTAAATCTGCTAAACCAAGTATTTTTAGGACCATTTAAATCTACCATTTGTTTCTTTGTGCTTTCTTTTTATTGTTTTATTGTAACAACAAAAAATATAATATTTCCTTATAAAAAGGAGAAAAAAATGATTATCTACTCTTTTGGGGTTATTTCATTCATATAGAAGAGATAATCAGTTCCTACTACTTCCTTCTCTAGTTTCTTCAGAGCAATGATTATTTGACCTCGATGGTAAGTTGAATGAGTTATGTATTGTAACAAGAAATCAAATTTGCTGATTTTGAAGCTTTTTCCTAAGACCGGTGGAACCAGTATTTCCCCTGAAACATCACTTTGTAATAATTGAGAATATTTCTGATCAGTTTGTTTCCATGCTTGAAGAATTTCTTGTTGCGGTTGTTGTTGTAGTACTTTATATCTTGCATTAAATATTGCTGGGTCAACATCATCTACTAATGCCAAGCAAAATTCACAAGCACCCATTGAATGTAAACACAAATCACGAATGGTTTTGTGACTGAAATAATCTCCAAGTTCTTTTGTAAACTCCTCTTTCGAGAGCTCTTCTATTATTGCCCTAATTTTATCTCCCGCCCACAGATGATAATTTGCATAATTGTTTATATCCATAACAATCACTTCTTTTTTTGTTTCTTCAAAAAATTATACCAACCCTCAATACTTACTGCCAACCAATTTGCTTCAGGTCTACAAGCAAAATACCAATCAGGTTGATTAGAAGCAAAATAATCTGGCAGTTCCGGATGTTTGAGGACGTTTTTCAAAGAAGCATTTTGCTTTATTTGTTCTTTTAAAAAGGCTATCAATTTGTCATAATATGATTGAATATTGGTGATGTACTCTTTTGTAACTGGTTTTCCGTGACCCGGTACCACATGTTCAATATCCATTTCTTCCCAAGAATGAAGTAGATCCATTGTCTTCCAATTCGAGGTGAGTAATTGTGGATAGCATTCAAGTAGATTATCCCCAGCACACATGGTTTTTTCTTGAGGATAGTAAACGAACGCTGAACCTGCGGTATGATTACCTATTACTTTGAATAGAATTTCATGTTCTCCAGAGTTTATTCGAAATTCATCATTAGCACTTATGTTTGGCAAAAATAAATCAGCATTCCTAATATCGTTTGCTAGTTCTGAGTCTTCTACAGCATATTGTTCCGCATACTCTAGTAATTCCTCAGAGCTCAAATATCCTTTAAGATCTTTCTTAAGTGAAGCTAAGCCTTTCTTTGATACGACGATATCAACATCTTTGAAAGCTTTCATTGCTAGAATGTGGTCCCAGTGCGTATGTGTTAGAATTAAGTAGCTTGTTTTTCTTTGAAATTTCTTTTCCATATCTTTTCTGAATTTCTCAGCGACTTCTAAATAGACTCCACAATCAACAAAAACTAGCTTGTCTGGTAATGCTAAACAAGACATTACTATTGTTTGAGCAGCATTATTTATTTTTGATTTTTTACGATTTGTAGCATTAGCAGCTACTACATTTTTAGTGACTTCAAAATACGACATAATTGGATTACTGATTTTGAATTAATAAGAGATTACCTTACTTAGGATTTTTTTAGTTCCTTATACCGATAACAATCAATAGTATGATCATTAACCATGCCGACAGCTTGCATAAAAGCATAAATAATGGTTGGTCCCACAAATCTGAAACCTCTTTTTTTCAAATCCCTACTGATTTTCTCAGAAAGTTCAGTTTTCGCTGGGAGTTCCCTCAAGCTTTTCCATTTATTTTGAATTGGTTTGTTATCAACAAAACTCCAAATGAATTTGCTGAATGTACCGAATTCCTTTCGCACTTCAATAAATGCTTGTGCATTTGTAACTGCAGAACGGACCTTCAATTTGTTTTTAATAATACCAGAGTTTTGTAATAATTCAGCAATTTTTTCTTCATTGTATTTTGCTATTTTCTCATAGTCAAAATTATCAAATGCTTCTCGATAATTCTCTCTTCTTTGAAGAATTGTTATCCAACTTAAACCTGCTTGAGCCCCTTCCAAGATTAGGAATTCAAAGAGTATTTTGTCATCATAGACTGGAACACCCCATTCCTTATCATGATAATCGATTGAGATTTGATAGTTTAATCCCCATTC
>JABLTI010000201.1 GCA_013166835.1 Promethearchaeati archaeon
ATTACCAAAAATAACGTAAAGAATTGCTGCTAGAAAAGGTCCAACTGAATTTCCAATTTGGTTCAATAAATATCTCCAAGAGTAAATTTTTGATCGATAACCTGAAGGAATTGAATCCGCAAATATTGTCTCATATGAAGGTACAAGTAATGCACTAAATATACCTAATAGAACTAATGAGACAAAAATTGTAGTAAAGGAATTTCCAAATGCAATTAAACCAATTGCAATTATTCCAATTACTGCTGCGATCTTTATTATAATATCTCTTCTAAATTTATCCGCCAAATATCCAGCTGGAAAAAGGAACAATAGCATTGTCAAACCTCTTATTGCAGATGTAATCCCTAATACAGCTACTTGACTTAAGCCAAAAAATCCTTCAGCTTCTCCTGCAAAAAAATAAATGTACATACCAAAAGCATTTCCCCAGATGGCATTGCCTAAACATCCAAAAATAACAAACAAAAAAGATATTTTGACATTATAGTTCAATGATTTGATAATATCTCTTGTTCTTAAGGATTCAAAAGCCAATTTAATAACTCCATTTGCAGTAAACTTTGAGACTGAAGGTCAAGTAAATATATTAATATTATTCTAACTCTAATTAGTTAGATACAAAGTGAAAAATTATAGATTAAGTAGTATCAAGTTGAGTGGAAAAAATGTCAAATAAAAAAGAAATGAAAGGGAACCACAAAGATTTCATTGATTTTGAACCTGAAATTATAAAATTTCTAACTGACGAACAACATTTTACAACTCTTAAATACCAACCAATAATTGCAGCACTAAGAAATAAACCGATGACTCCAAAAGAGATTCATGAGTTATATTATAATGAAGATAGTAAAGCATATACGTGCTCTATCAAAAGCATTTATCGCTATTTAGAAAAATTAGAGGATGCAGATCTAATTAGAGTAGCAGGCTATCGAATAACAGAGGGAAAGAGGGTTTCAGAGAATTTGTTTTTGCGAACAGCTCAAATTTTCTCCAAGAAAAACGTTAATCCAAATCATCCTTCAGCTGTTAAGAAGAGAAATATGATTAAAGAGAATCTTCGAGTGATACTTGAAGAAACATCGGATTCAGATATAAAGGACTTTGAGGGATTCAAAGAGATTATTGAAAAATGGTTGCTTTTTGAAATACAATATAGTAGAGAAATTGTAAAGAAAATTCCTTCTAGTGAAAGATTAAAGGACAGATTTAGTAAACTCGATATGGAATTCATAAATTATCTAAATGAATTTGCTTCTAGAATACTTATACTTATAGAACACCCAGATTTAATTGCAAAAATACAGAAAATATTTTCAGATTAAAAAATAGTTTCAAACATGTTTTTACGATTTTACACTTCTATTGTGAATTATCCAAGAGTGCTAGTTTTATTTATGAATTAGTAATTGGAAGTATTGTTTTAGGAGTTGCTAAGAAAAAATGAAAGAAGAATTCATTCTAAATAATTTACGAGTAAAGCACAAAGTGATTTCTGTTAAGCATTTACAGGAATTACAAGCAGATATTGATAAAACTGAACAAGATGGAAATCTCAGTAATAATAAAGTGTTTAGATACTACATTGGTAATTTTAAATTCCAAGTTCCTGAAAATCTCCCAGATGCTAAATATATTGTTGTGCTAGCTATCGAGCACAACCTTGCTAAGGTTAACTTTCATTTAGATGATCAAAAACATGAAATCATTTTCTCTTCCCCGTATCATAAACTTGGAGTTTCAGTTGAGGAAATGGGTGAGTTGGTAGAAAGAGAAATTGTTAAGGAAGCAGGTTTCAAAATTGAGCATAATAGAGCCATGCATATAAAGTTACTAGCAGTTAGAAGTGGTCTTGGAAGATACGGTAGGAACAATATTTGTTATGTGAAAGGTTTAGGTAGTTTTCTTTCAATATATACATTCTTTACAGATTATGATTTTCAAGAAGAAAATTGGCACGATCTGAGAATGTTAGATGAGTGTGAAAATTGTTCTATGTGTTTTGATAATTGTCCAACTAGTGCTATTTCTGAAGAAAATTTCGTTATTGATATTGAGAAATGCATTCCATTATACAATGAAATCCAAGGAGAATTTCCAGAGTGGTTTCAACCAGGCATTCATAGTTCTTTAATGGGTTGTATAAGATGCCAGCAATACTGTCCTGCAAATACAAAAGCAATTGAGAAAATTATTCGATTAGAAGATATTACAGAAGAAGAAACCAAAATGATTTTGGATGGACGACTCGAAGAAAAATTGGCACTTTCAATCGGACGAAAGCTGAAAATGTACGATAATATTAAACATGCTGAATATTTCTTGCCTGTCATCAAAAGAAATCTTGAAGTTTTGTTGGACAAATCTCTCTAATAAATTTAAATATCAAATGATATAATTTGATTTGATAGAGGATGCCATGTTCCTCTTTAAGAATAATAGTCTCCAAAAAATGATGGTATAAAATTCAAGACATTATTTAAGGAGTTGCTTTGAAAAATGAAAGAAGAATTCATTCTTAATAATTTACGTATAAAATATAAAGTAATCTCAGTTAAACGTTTGCCAGAATTACAAGCAGATATTGATAAAACTGAACAAGATGGGAATTTAAGCAATCTTAAGTTGTTTAGACCTTATATTAATGATTTTAAATTCCGAGTACCTGAAAATTTTCCTGAAGCAAAGTATATTGTAGTGTTAGCTATCGAACATAATCTTGCTAAAGTTAATTTTCATTTAAACGGCCAAAAACACAACATCATTTTACCTCATGATTATCATAGACTTGGCGCTTCTGTTGAGGAACTAGCTGAACTTGTTGAAAAGGAAATTATTAAAGAAGCAGGCTTCAAAGTTGAGCATAATAGAACAATGCACTTGAAGCTTCTAGCAGTAAGAAGTGGTCTTGGGAGATACGGAAGAAATAATATTTGTTATGTAGATGGTTTGGGAAGTTTTCTATCTCTATATACTTTCTTTACTGATTATGATTTTCAAGTTGATAATTGGTATGATTTGAGAATGCTGGAAGACTGCGAAGATTGTTCAATCTGTTCAGATAATTGTCCAACTCAAGCAATTCCAAATATAGATGACGATGAATTCATTATTGATGTTGAGAGATGCTTAACTTTGCATAATGAAAAATTAGGGGAATTTCCTGAGTGGTTACGATCTGATGCCCACAATTCGTTAATTGGTTGTACTAGATGCCAACAGTATTGTCCTGCAAATACAAAGGTAATTGAGAAAATCATTCAACTGGAAGATATTACAGAAGAAGAAACTAAAATGATTTTAGATGGACGAATCGAAGAACATCTGTCCTTATCTATTGGTCGAAAACTGAGAATTTTCGATGATATCAAAAATGCAGAATATCCTATACCTCTCATTAAAAGAAATCTCGAGTTATTATTGGACTAAACTCACTATAAAAATATAAACTAGGTCATAAATAGGTGTAGTATTATGTCCAGACCATCCATTGAAGAAGCAAAAGCTTCTGAGCATTCAATAATTATCCATGGGAATGTTAGAATTTCTGTGTTTACCTCACGTTTGTTTCGTATAGAATATTCAAAGAATAAAAAATTCGAGGATCGTCCAACTCAGGTTATATGGAATCGCCAATTCCCGAAGATCCAATTGAAAATTAAAAAGTCAGAAAATTCTCTTGAAATTACAACAGATAATTTGAAATTACGATATCTCGATACAAATATTGAACCTTTACCTTCGAATCTATTCATTTCTGAAATAAATGAAGAATTCATTTGGCATCCTGATAAAAAAGACACAGATAATCTAAAAGGAACTTCACGAACTCTTGATGAAGCTGACGGACAAATTTCATTAGAAAATGGATTACTCTCTCAAGCAGGATGGAG